>NZ_CASGGV010000221.1:0-85026 GCF_949319125.1 Frankia sp. Hr75.2
CCTCGGCCACAGATACTCCTTCTCCAGCTCGTAGAACCCCCGGTCGTAATAACGCTCACGAGGCACATGTAAACGGTCACGCATCGCGAACGGAACATCGCGAGTGGCGACCGGGCGGCGGTCGTCGGTGAGAGCCATCAACATCAACCTCCTGCCACACGGGCTTCCATACGATGTCAGCCCGACGCCTGGATCGTCCCGATCTCGGCACCGATCTCATAGACCGTCTCGATGGCGCCGGTCCAGTGCACCGTGCCGGACGCGCCGGCTTCGACCTCGGTTTCGGCCTTGTCCGTCGCGATGATGAACAACGGGTCGCCCTCAGAGACGCTCGCTCCCTCATCCACGAGAAGCTCGAGCAGCTCCGCCTCCGAGATCGCGACCGATACACGCGGAATACGGATCGCGAAGTCAGCCACAGGCACCGTCCCTGATCGTTTCCGACCGCAGCGTCTGCTGGACCGCCGCGACAATACGTTCGGTGTTCGGGTATATCTGCGATTCCAGTGCCGGCGGGGCCGGATTCGGCACGAACCGGGCACCCACCCGCTCCACCGGCGCCTCAAGAACACCGAAGAGCTCGCGCTGCAGAATCGCGGCGATCTCCGCCCCGGGCCCGGCGAACCGCACCGCGTCATGCACCACCACAGCACGCCTCGTTCGACGCACCGAATCAACCATCGCCGGCACATCGAGCGGAACCAGGGTGCGCAGATCAAGCACCTCGGCGCTGACCCCCTCCGCCTCGAGCACGGCTGCCGCGCCGAGCGACTCGACCACCCCCCGGCCATAGCCGATCAACGTGACATCAGTACCCGGCCGCTTCACGTCCGCCTGACCCAGCGGAATCGAGAATCCCGGATCCACCGGCACCAACCCGCGCTGGCCCTGCAGACGAATCGTCTCCAGGAAGACGCACGGGTCATCATCAAAAATCGCCGACGCGAGAAGACCCTTGGCGTCCCGCGGCGTCGAAGGCACGATCACCTTCAACCCCGGAACATGCATGAACCACGCCTCCAACGACTGCGAGTGCGTCGCCCCGGTCCCCAACCCGCCATAGACCTGTGTCCGGACCGTGATCGGCGCGGTCGTCCGCCCCCCGGTCATGAACCGCAGCTTCGCCGCATGATTGACGATCTGATCGGCGGCGATACCAATAAAATCCATGATCATGATTTCGGCGACCGGGCGGAACCCCTCCATCGCGGCACCGATCGCGGCACCCACGATCGCCGCTTCGGAAATCGGCGTGTCCAGCACCCGATCCGCGCCGTATTTGGTCGACAGCCCCTTGGTCGGCCCGCTGGAGCCGGGATCGGCAATATCCTCCCCCAGCAGGAAGACACGCTCATCACGCGCCAACGCCTGGTCCAAAGCGAGGTTCAACGCCTCGCGCATCGTCATCCGTTGCTCGTCCACGTCCACCTCTATGCAGGTCCAATGATCGAGAAGGCGAACAGTCATCACGAGGCCGGCATTGCCCGGAGCCGCTCTTACCGTGACGCCAGCGGGATATGGGTCTAGGCGGGGCAGTTCCGCGGGTCGGCGTACACGTCACGATCCAGCTCGTCGAGTGCCGCGACCGGCGCCGCCAGGACCGCGGTCAACGCCTCCTCGACCGCCGCGACGGCGGCCGCCTCGATCTCGTCGAGCTCGTTCTCATCGCAGACCCCCGTCTCCAGCAGGCGCGACCGGAACCGCGGGATCGGATCAGCCTCGACAGCGGCGGCCATCCGTTCAGCTGGGATGTACGCCATGGGATCCCCGAAGTAGTGACCACGGAACCGGAACGTCACGCACTCCACCAGCGTCGGGCCCCCTCCGCTCCTCGCCCGCTCCACGGCCTGCGTCAACACGGCAAGGACGGCGAGAGGGTCGTTGCCGTCGACGCGGACACCCGGCATCCCGTACCCGCCCGCCCGGTCCGCGACCTGGGCGATCTTCATCGTGTGCTCAGTTGGCGTCATCTCGCCGTACTGGTTGTTCTGGCACACCAGCACCAACGGCAGATCCCACAGCGCCGCCATGTTCGCCGCCTCGTGAAACGAGCCGGTGTTCGTCGCCCCGTCACCGAAACTCACGGCCGTCACCCGATCCAGGCCCTTGCGCCGCGCCGCCATGGCCATCCCCACCGCGACCGGCGGCCCGGATCCCACAATCCCCGTCGACAACATGACGCCTGAGTCGGGGCGGGCGATGTGCATCGTCCCGCCCTTACCCCGGCCCGATCCCACCTGCCGGCCCAGCATCTCTCCGTAGATCTCCACCAACGGCACACCCTTGCCGATCAGGTCATGCAACCCCCGATAGGTCGTGACCAACTGATCGTCCGGCCGAAGACACACCCCCATCGCCGCGGCAATCGCCTCCTGCCCACGAGGAGGCCAGTACACGCACTGCAGCTCGCCCGACGCGATCCCCTTGCTCAGCCGGTCGTCGGCCGCCTTCATGAGCGTCATCAGCTCGTATAACCGGCGCCGCACCTGTCCCGAGATGCCCGCCGTTCGATCCGTCGTCATGTTCCTCCTCCTGCGACCGGTGCACCACCGCCAGACGGCGACACGCGAAGCGGCTGAGAGGCGGGAGCCTCGTGCATGCCTGTCGGGGTGACGAGCCGCGACATCGGGCATGACCGCACCGCAGCATCCGTGTGGCGATCGCCCCACCATCGGGTGCTCCACCCTCGATCATTCACGTATACAATCATCGACCCGCCGGCGTATACAAGTCCTTCCGGCGAAGCGCTGTCGGGCGACACCGAAGACGCGGAAGACGCGGCAGGAGGCCGTGCCGGATTCAGGTACGACCTCCTTCATGCCTTCTTGTCTGTCATCCACCGGCTGACAGCAGGTCGTTCCGCCGAAGCGTCCGGAAACCCGAACCCTCGAACCGAGAGGAAGACGGAGTCCTCCTCTCGGTTCGCTAGGCCAGTCGCGCCGACCAGCCGCCATCGACTGGAATGACGACTCCGGTCACGAAGGAGGCGCGGTCCGAGGCCAGAAAAGCCGCTACCTCGGCCAGCTCCCGCGGTTGACCGCCCCGTTTGAGTGCAGCCTTCGAACTCATCTCGCGCAGCAACTCAGGCGGCCCTTTCATGATATCGGTGAGCGTAAATCCAGGTGCGATGACGTTTGCCCGGATGCCCATGGGACCGTACTCGACGGCCACCGCCTTGGTGAGGGCATGGGTGCCGGCTTTCGCGGCAGCATACATGATTGACGTCCGGCTCTGGACGTTGACCGCCGAGATCGAGGAGAAGTTGACGATGCTGCCGCCGCCTGAGCGGAGCATCGCTGGAATCGCATGTTCGGTCATAATGAGCACGCCACGCAGATTCACCTTGGTCATCTTCTCGAACTCGGCGACGGCGACGACCTCAGGTGGCCGGGTACCGTGGGTACCGGCCACGTTCAGCACGGCATCGACGCGTCCGAACTCCTTGATAGTGGCCTCGAACATCGCAGCAACGCCCGTCTCGTCGGAGACGTCGCAGTGGAAGGGAAGGACATTTTCGCCGACTTCGGCCGCAGTGTCCTTCTCCGCACCACTTATATCGACGGCCACCACCTTGGCACCCTCCTGAACGAAGAGCTTTGTAGAAGCCTTCGCTATCCCCGATCCAGCGCCGGTTATCACCGCCACCTTCCCGTCAAGCATGCCCATTACTCACCTCCGTAGACCGGTGCATCGGGACCGGCAACCTCGTCACCAGCACACAACGACTCAAGTACGCGGCCATGAACGGCCCGTCGTTCTTCCTGACCCATCATGAACAAAACCTAATTCCCATACCTCGGCGGGCTCACAGGCAGCACCGCTGGCTGGCTGGCACGCGAAACGGGTCGGCGTCGCAGACGCTGGCTAAGCGCTCTGAACGCAGTCAGGCCTTCGGACGGTCGCCAGTGATGGTGATACGGCGCAGGACCCGACGTTCCGCGTAGTCGGCGACCGCACGATGTTGCGTAACCCGCTCTTCCCACACTGCGATCATGTTCGGCTGCCAACGCAGACGGACGTGGAACTCCGGCGTATTGACGTGTTCGTACAGCATCCGCAGGAGCGTCTCGTTCTCCCGCTCACTCATCCCGACGAGCCGCTCCGTATAAACCGAGTTGACGTAGAGAGCCTTCCGCCGAGTCACCGGATCGGTGATCACGACAGGATGCACGTGACTTTCCCCCTGACCGAAGGCGTCGTGGTACCGCGCCACCGCAGCGGTGCTGTGCACAGCCTCCATGCCGTCGAACAGCCGCTGGTATCGGGACGATAAGGCATCGAATGCCGCGGTCATGCTTGCCCACATGGTGTCACCACCGAAGGCCGGGACCTCCACCGAGCATAAGAGTGCGGCTTGGGGGGGCTTCTCCTGGGGACTCCCGTCCGTGTGCCAGTAGCTCGTCCGGAGTCGCACCGCGTCGGCGCCCTCCTCGGTTACGAATTGGCCAGGCCCTTTCCCATAGGGATAGACATATGGCTCACCAAAGACCGAGGAAAACCCCGAGAACTGCTCGCTGCTGATCGCCGTGTCCGAATGGAAGAACAGCACGCCGTGTTCATGCAACGATCGCAGCAGCACCGACGCCACCTCGTCGCCGTGGGCAACGTGGACGTCGACACCGTGGACGATCGCACCGATGTTCCCCGTCACCTTCTCGAATCTGATACTGCCGACTGTCGAGAGTCTCTGCGCCGGCGTAGTTTCTACACCCATGGATACCGACCTCCTTTAACTGACGATGTCAGAACACGCACACCCGTTCGCCAAGCGGACTCTGCTGACGCCGGGGCTCGGAGCGGATACGGCTCGCGCGGTACCCGGCCGCGCCGTGCACGAAACTTGACGACAATGCCGAGGACTAACTCTCGTATCCGGGCAGTCCGAGCATCTCACGGGCCTCGGCCGGTGTGGCGACCTCCCGGCCCATGCTTCGAGCCATCTCGACGACACGCGTGACGAGCTCGGCGTTCGTGGGCATGCCGAGTTCCTGGTATGAATGGTCGGCGACGCCGATGGCGACGTGGCCGCCGGATTCGATCGCGCCTGCGAGCGCCGGAAACGCATTGCCGCCGATCACACTTAGGAACCAGGGCCAGTTCGCCTGAGCCGGAAAGAAGTCGAGGAGCGCGTGCAGCCCCCTGATCGTTGCCGGATGTCCATAACTGACGAACGGGTCCGCGAACAGCGTCAGCTCACAGAACAGCGGCTCCTTGTACAGTCCCATCTCGAGGAACGCCTCGGTGAGCCGAACCCCAGCGATGTTCCATATCATGGATACCGGCTGCACCCCGACAGCGCTCACGGTCTCGCAGACATGCGTGAGCATCTTCGTCGTGTTCAAATAGACTCGATCGTTGCTGATGAACGCTCTGCGCTGCGAGTCGTACCGGTCCAGGTTGGTGGTCAGCATGTCGACTGGGACGCAGTCGGGCCTGGTCGCCGGATCCTTCGCCATCTCGACGATGTGCCCCACACGTTCCTCAGCGGTCGGCAACATGCTCGCGCCCAGCGTCGGAAACGTGATGAGATCACTCTCCTGCTTGATCCGCCGCACCACGTCCGCGTACAGATCCACATCAGCAGACTGCGCACCCGTCTCGGGATCCCGGGCGTGGTAGTGCACGAGTGACGCGCCCTGCTGCCAGCACTCGACTGCCTGGCTAGCGATCTCCTCAGGGCTGTAGGGAACGTGTGGACTGATGTCCCTAGTCGTTCCCTCGTTGATCCGGACCTCGATGATGAGCTTCTGCTTCGTCATACACACCTCACGTTCGCCACGCCGGCTTACGTCGAGTCAGTCGGCCTCGTAGTCGAGGCCGTAGAGGGAGCCCCGGGACCGGGGCAAGCCGCCCACAGGTGGGATCACTCGACCCCTTGGGAGTTGCCGATACGGGACCCTCGATCCACGACCGGCTGATCCGTGGATCTCGGCCCCGACGGGTGACGCGGACGCCGGCCGTGCGGGCGCTCGGCCCTGGCGAGACCGCCGCACCGGTGCGTCCGGCGCGGTACCGACCGGTTGATGCCGAGCTCACGGCGGCTGCTCATAGACCGCCTCACCTTGAGCTTGGGTCATCATCCCGATGTACCTCCTGGGCGACCGACCTTCGGATGAACGGACCTGCGTGCCTGCGACCCCACCCGCCCCCTTGCCAACTGTTGTATACACCTCTCAGGCATGGTTGTATACAAACTGTCCGAGATCCGCAAGAGGTGGGTTTGGTCACCGGACCGTCCGCGGAGCCGGGCATGTCCGTCTGGCTGGCCACGCCAGAGCCAAGATCGACAACAGGGTGGAGGTGGGGCTACATCATCGCGCCAGCGGTCCTCGAGAGATCATCCCCGCGGCGGGGCAGCAATGACCAAGGCGGGGGTTCGGCGAGACGAGGCATGCCTGTTCGCCTGCCGTAACGGTCGACGCTCGACCTTGCCGCCAGTGCGCATAAATTCCTCTCACTCGCCAAGGGCTTGTGATAGTCGAGGAAGGCACTTCGCGCACGATCCAGCCGGGACGGATGTACGTTTTCGTCGGCCTTACGGGCGCAACACCCATGAAAGGCACGAACGCAAGACTGGGGCTGCGGGCCTGCAGAAGAGGGGCCTACCCAGAACACTGGATAAAATGCCGCCGGGGCGCCGCATGAATGTGTGGCCTCCCGGGCCGGCGTGACACAAGAGGCGGGCAGCTATGGACAAGCTAGATGGGCGCGGCGCAGTGGTTGTCGGCGGTGGGAGCGGAATCGGTCGCGGGATTGCTTTAGGTCTCGCCGGTGAGGGAATGCGAGTCGTCGTTGCTGACATCGACTCCGGCAGCGCGGGAGCAGTACGCGACGAGATCGTGCGGCGCGGTGGCGACGCGTACGCTTCACGCGTGGACGCGACCGATCGCGACTCGTTAGCGGAACTCGCGGCCGGCGCAGCACGCGATCTGGGCGGCGTGCATGTGCTCGTGAACACGGTCGGCGTCCACACCAACGCTCCACTCACCACGGCCAGCGAGCAACTGTGGGCGTGGTTCGTCGAGTTCCACCTCATGGCAGCCGTGCGCGTAGTCCAGGCGTTTCTACCGCTTCTACGTGGACACGACGACGAATCGCACATCGTGCTTACATCGTCAATGGCCGGCCTGCTGGCGTTACCCGCGGAGCAGACGGGCGGCACGGACACCGGCGTGTACACCACGTTGAAGCACGCTGTTCTCGGGTACGGCGAGATGCTGCGATACGAGCTCGCGTCCGAAGATATCGGGGTGTCGGTGCTCTGTCCCGGAGCGGTGGCAACCAACTTGGTCTCGACGTCTGCCCGGAACCGCCCGGAGCGGTTCGGTGGACCGGCGCCCGATCCGATGGCGGGTCGTGAGCTGCCGTCGGACCTGCTGCTGAGCATGATGTCGGACGAGGCCGTGGGGCCGATTGTCGTGCGGGGCATCCGTGGTAACCGTACATACATCATCACACATCCGGAGATGGAGGGCATGGTGCGTGCCCGCCACCAGCATCTCCTGGAGGACTTCGCGTTCTTTTCGGCGACGTGACCGCCAGACCTGGTCGGGTGACCTGGGGGAATCGCACCCCAGTAGAATCCATGCACGTGGCGCGTGCTTCCGGGCGCGTCGCGGCAGAGGCGTCGAACCTACTGGGCCCGTGCGGAATTACTTGTAGGCGGCGTGGCGGTTCCGTCAGCCGAGGTGCCGAACCCGAATTTGGAGTCCCATAGGCGTGGAGCGCTTGGCGAACCGCTCCGGCCGGGATTCCGGTCAGGCGCGGTTCGATGCGCTACGTGGTACGTCTCGGAAGGGTCGGTCACGGTCGGGTGTGCGCTCGCGGGGCATGCCGAGCACCCGCTCACTGATCACGTTACGGGCCATCTCCGTGGTGCCGCCGCCGATGCAGGACGTCTGCCGCATCAGGAAGTCATCGCCGCAGTTCGCGGCCGCGCCGTCGTCCGCCGTCCAGGCCGCCCCCGCGGGGCCCGCGATCTCGAACGCGATGGTGGCCTTCCGCGCGGAGGAGACACCCGCGAACAGGCGGGTGATCGCGGCGGACTGTTCGGATATCCGGCCCGCGGCGACACCGCGGCCGATCCGGCGCCGGAGTGTCTGGCCGACGAGCTCGAGCATGTGGGCCTCGCCGAGGAGGTCCCGGACGCAGCGATCGTCGAATCGTCCGGTGTCCCGGGCGACGTTGACGATGGAGGCGGCACCGACCTCGCCGGGCGAGGTTCCCACCGGGATGCTGACGAACGGCGAGTTGAAGAGCATCCGCTCGTGGAACATCCAGCGGGTGCCCACCGTCCAGCCGCCGTCGACGTCACCGATGCGGTCGCTGTCGGGGACCCGGACGTCGGTCAGGAACTCCTGGCAGAACTCGGTCGAGCCGTTCAGCATCTCGATGCGGTGCACCTCGATGCCCGGCTGGTGGATCGGCAGGATGAACACGGTCAGGCCGCGGTGCTTCGGGACGTCCCAGTTCGTCCGGGCCAGACACAGACCCCAGTCGGCGGTCGAGGCGCCGGTCGTCCAGACCTTCGAGCCGTTCAGGATCCAGTCGTCGCCGTCGCGGACGGCGCTGGTGAGGGCGGCCGCGACGTCCGACCCGCCGCTGGGCTCGGACAGCAGCTGCATCCAGATCTCCTCGCCTTTGAGGATGGCGGGGATGTGCCGGCGCTTCTGCTCCTCGGTGCCGAAGTCCAGCAGCACGGCACCGCAGGGTGAGAACGTCGGCGCCTGCAGCCGCGCCGGGTATTCGTAACCCACGATCTCGGCGTTGAACGCGCGCTGGTGGTCCGTCGTCAGGCCCTGCCCGCCGTACTCCCGGGGGAAGCCGATCCCGGCGAGGCCGGCGTCGAAGATCATGCGCTGGAGCTCACGCTCCCGGGCGAGCGCGGCGTGTTCCTCCTGCTCGGTCTGGACCGGTAGCGCGAGGGTGGGCGCGAGTGTCTCGTGCGGCTCCAGTGGGCGGAGGTTCGCGCGGATCCAGGTGCGGGCACGCAGCCGGAAACTGTCGACGTCCTCGATGGCGTCGGTCATACCCGCTCCTTCCGGTTCTCGAGCACGGTGCTGATGCGTTGGCGATGGTCGGCCGGCGTGCCGTACAGGGCCCGGTTCACGGTGACGCGGCGCAGGTAGAGGTGCAGGTCGTGCTCGAAGGTCACGCCGATCCCACCGTGGATCTGCACGCAGTCCTGGACCAGCTCGGAGCCGTAGTCACCGATGAACGCCTTGGCGGCGCTGACCAGCTCCTTCGCGTCGGCCGACCGGTCGTCGACCGCCGCCGCGGCGGCGTCGTTGACGGCGTGGCAGGCTTCCAGCCACGTCTTCTGGTCGGCGAAGCGGTGCTTGAGCTCCTGGTAGGAGGCCAGCGGGCGCCCGAACGAGTAGCGGTCGAACGCCCACTGCAGGGTCATGTCGAAGGCGGTCTGCAGGGCGCCCACCGCCTCGGCGTTGCCTATCACCACGGCGAGCTGGAGCTGGTACTCGAGGAGCTCGTCGGCGTCGCCCGGCTCTCCCACGAGGGCCTCGACCGGGAGCCGGACGCCGTCGAACGTCACCGCCGCGAAACGGCGGGTCAGGTCCGCGGTGCGCATCGGCTCGATCGACACCCCGGCGGTGTCGGTCGGGACGAGGATCTGCGTGAGCCCACCCTCGGCCCGGGCCGTGACCAGGATGTGGTGCGCCTGGCCCGCCGCCTCGACGGGACGCTGGACGCCGTCGAGGACGACCTCGCCGTCGGCGATCCGGCAGCGCGGGCCCGCGGGGCCGCGGCCGTCGGTGTCGACGGCCGGGCCGAAGCACCACGCCGCGACCGATGTGCCGGCCAGCAGCGACTCGAGGACGGGACGGTGCGCCTCGCCACCGAAGGTGCTCAGCGTCCCGGCGACCACGTTGGTCGGGACCAGCGGTCCCGGCGCGGCGTGCACGCCGAACTCATGGGCGATCGTGGTGAGGTCCACCAGCCCCCCGCCGCTGACCGAGCCTCCGCCGTGTTCCTCGCTGACCAGCAGCGACGTCCACCCGAGCTCGGCGCCCTCGCGCCAGTAGTCGGGATCGAAGCCGGCGGGGTGGTTCCGGAGATTCCGGACCTCGCTGATCGGCACCCGACTGGTCAGGAATCTCGCGGTGGTATCCCGAAAGATCTCCTGGTCGGAGCTCAGTTCCAACAGCATGTCGGGTTTTCCTCCAGGTCGCTGACGGCACCGGCGGGGCCGGATCGGCCGGATGCCGGACCGGTGGGACCGGCCGGCCGGACCGGGTCTACCGGCCGAAGAAGTAGTTCACGTTCGCCGTCGCGGCCGGGTAGCTTCCGGTGATGCCGGAGCTGCAGTAGCCCGCGTCGGTGATGACGGTGATGCCGCTGACGGCCGCGGCGGCGTCGCTGCAGAGGAACAGCAGCGGGTAGGCCTGCTCGAGCGGCGTCGCCGCCTCGATGCCGAGCTCGGCCCGGTAGTCGGCGCCGAAGCCGAGCCACATCTCCTTGTTGGCCTGGGCCAGGGGCGTGTCGGTGGGGCCGGGGCAGATGGCGTTGACGCGGATGCCCTGCTTCTGCAGCGTGAACGACTCGCGAGCCACGTAGGCGCAGATCGCCTGCTTGCTCCACGTGTAGTCGGCCTTGCCGTGCTCCTGGACCCACAGCGTCGCCGCGTCGAAGTCGGTGATGTCGAGGAACTCCTTGAGCAGCGGGAGGTTGCCCTCCCAACCGAGGCCGGCCGCCGACGAGATGAAGCCGATGGCCGAACCATGGGGCAGCAGGCCCCCGGCCAGCAGTCGGTCGATCAGATACCGGTGGCCGATGAAGTTGATCCGCTCGATGCCGGGCGTGCCGTCGGCGACACCGGCGGCGGAGAACAGCGCGTGCACCGGCCCGCCGCACTGCTCGACGGCCGCGTCGATCGACGCCGCGTCCGCGAGATTGACGTGGATGGCCTTGGCGCCGGGCAGCGTGACCTCGGCGTAGTCCATGACCACGACCTCGGCGCCGGCGCTCTGCGCCAACTCGGCGGCGGCCGCACCCATGCCGGTCGCCCCGCCGACGACGAGGACCCGTTTCCCGTCGTACCGGAAGGCATCGAACAAGGTCATGTCACTTTCTCCTACCTGTCGAGTCGGATGGTTGGTGTGCGGACGGCCCGGGTGGTCGCTACGCGACGACGCCGCGGACCTTGAGGTCCACGACCGTGTCCCAGTCGAGCCCGAGCTCCGCGAGGATCTCGTCACCGTGCTCGTTGAACTGCGGCGCCCGGCGGGTGGCCGGCGGCCGCTCGTCGAACTGCACCGGCGCGGCGGCCAGCTGGAACTGCACGCCGGCCGCCGTCTCGAGGTCCTGGATGTAGCCGTTCGCGATGGACTGGGGGTCGACCGCGACCTCCTGCGTGTCCTGCACGACCGCCCACTGGCCGACGAAGTCGGCCAGCCGCGACCGCCACTCCTCGAGCGTGCGCTCCGCGAAGGCCCCGCGCAGCAGGGCGATCGCCTCGGTGCTGTTGTCCCGCAGCGCCGTGTGGTCGGCGAACCGGGGGTCGACCGCCAGCTCCGGGCGCCCGATCACCTCGCACATCGGCGGCCAGTACCGGCCCGCCTGCAGGCAGGAGAACGCCAGCCAGCGCCCGTCCTTGGTGAGGTAGTTGCCGACGAGCGGGTTGGCCATCGCGTTCAGTGGCAGCGGCTCCCACGGCATGTTCAGCACCAGCGAGAGCCCGAGCGCCTGGCCCATGGCCCACAGGCCGGTGCCGAGCAGGGACACGTCCACGATGCTGGCGACACCGGTCCGCTCCCGGTGGAACAGAGCGCCCATGATGCCGCCGGCGATCGTCATCGCGCCGATCGAGTCCCCGAAGCCCGGGGCCGGCGGGCTCGGCACATGGCCGTACTCCGGACGGGTCAGACCCGACGCGATCCCGGCGCGAGCCCAGAACGCGAGCGAGTCGTAGGACCCCCGGTCGGCGTCGGGGCCCCGCTCGCCCTGGCCGGTGCCGCGCACGTAGATGATGCGCGGGTTGTGCTCGCGGATCGACTCGACGTCGATCCTCAGCTTCGCCCGCACCTTCGGCAGCTTGTTGGTGAGGAACACGTCGGACGTCGCGGCCAGCCGGTAGAGCAGGTCGCGGCCCTCGTCGGACGTGAGGTCGAGGCCCAGGCTGCGCTTCCCGCGGTTGGAGTGCTCCAGCAGCACGTGGACGTCCGCCGGCACTGCGGCCACCCCGGCCGAGGCGAGCCCGCGCATGGCGTCGCCGCGCTCGACGTGCTCGATCTTGATGACCTCCGCGCCCCAGTCGGCCAGCAGGGCCGAGGCCGCCGGCACGAAGGTGTGCTCGGCGACCTCGAGGACGCGGACGCCCTCCATGACACCGGTCATCGAACCGCGCTCACGTCCTGGAGCCCGTCGGCCTCCACCCGGCCCACTCCGGCGGCCTCGTTGCGCCGGCGCCATTCCGCCCGCGACATCCGCGTCACGTCCACGTCGGCCGCCTGCGCGCGCAGCGCCCCCACCGTCGCCTGCTCCTTCGGGACGTGGCTGAACGGGTCCCAGTTGAAGAAGCGGGCGCTGTTCTCCCAGGTGATCTGATGGATCTCGGCATCCGGGACGCCGGCGGCCTGCAGCTCGTTCCACACGAACTCCGGCGACTCCGGCCAGGTCGTGTCGGTGTGCGGGTAGTCGCACTCCCAGGCGATCACGTCGACGCCGATGTCGTGCCGCATCTTGAGGCCGGCGGGGTCGGTGATGAAACAGGCCAGGAAATGCTCGCGGAAGACCTCGGAGGGAAGCTTCCCGCCGAAGTCACCGTCGATCCACGTCTGGTTCTGGAAATGCCGGTCGATACGGTCGAGATAGAACGGGATCCAGCCGATGCCACCCTCGGAGAGAGCGACCCGCAGCTTCGGGAAGCGGCGCAGCGTGGGACCGAACAGCAGGTCCTGCGCGGTGAGCATCGTCAGCTGCGACGGTATCACGATCGAATGGTCCACGGGCGCCTCGGGAGCCAGCTGCACGATGTCCCAGGCGCCGCCGATGTGCAGGCAGAGCACCATGTCCTCGTCGACGATCGCCTTCAGCATCGGATCCCAGTAGCCCGACAGGAAGCTCGGCCAGCCCTGCCCGTGCGGCGCCTCCAGGAAACTGATCGCGCGGCACCCCTTCCGAGCGATTCTCCGGACCTCCGCGACCGCCAGGTCGACGTCCCACATGGGGACGATTCCCAGCGGGATGAACCGGCCGGGGTAGGTGGCGCACCACTCGTCGATGTGCCAGTCGTTGTACGCCTGGAGCATGATGTAGGAAATCTGCTTGTCGGCGGCCTCACTGAAGGTCCGGGCGTTGAAGCCGGCCATCGTCGGGAAGCACATCGAGGCCAGCACGCCGTTCACGTTCATGTCACGGACGCGCTCGTGGACGTCGAAGCAGCCCGGCCGCATCTCGGACATCGAGCCGGGATGGAATCCCCACTCCTCCCGGGGCCAGCCGACGGTCGCCGCCATGCCGAACGGCGTCGCGGTCGCCTGGCCCTGGAACACCCAGAGATCCGCGCCTTCCGAACCGCGCACGACCTTCGGCGCCTGGTCCAGCCACTTCGCCGGAACATGCCGCTTGTACATGTCCGGGGGCTCGATCGAATGATCGTCAATGCTGATCAGGATCATGTCCGACTGCTGCATTTTTCCCTCTCCCCTGCTGCGGCGGCGAAACGGTACGAGGACTCTGACGCCGAAACGGTCGGTCAGCCGATGCGGACGGGCATCTTCTCCCAGCCCCGCACGGTCGAGGTGCGAGCCTGGACCGCGTTGTCCCAGTCGACCTCCCAGTCGGGAAAGCGCTGGAGCACCTCGTCCAGCGCCACCCGGCCCTCGAGGCGGGCCAGTGCGGCACCGAGGCAGTGGTGGATGCCGTAGCCGAAGCCGAGATGGCGACCCACGGAGCGGTGAATGTCGAAACGGTCAGGATCGGGGAAACGGCGCTCGTCCCGGTTGGCGGAGCCGTTCAGAAGAAGAACGACACTGCCCGCGGGTATCGTCCGGCCGTGCAGTTCCACCTCGCGCTCGATGTACCGTGCCTGTACCGGGGAGGGCGCTTCGTACCGCAGCACCTCCTCCACCGCGTTGGGAATCAGCGATCGATCCGCGGCGAGTTCGCGGCGCTGGTCCGCGTGTTCACCGAGGAGCTTCCCGACCCAACCGACGAGCCGTGCCGTCGTCTCGTTCCCGGCACCGGCCAGCAGGTTGATGTAGGCGATCACCTCATCGCGGGTCAGCGTGCGGACGGTCCCGGTCTCGTCCTCGAACTCCGCATTCATGAGTTCCGTCATGAGATCGTCCGAAGGATGTTCCGCCCGCCATTCGATGTAGTCGACGAACGCGCCGTCGATGCCGATGTCCGGTGGCCTCGGGTTATCCGGGTCCTCGATACGAAGATTGTCGTCGAAGAGGCTTCTGATCGCCTCCTGGTCCTCCTCCGGAATACCCAGGAGATAGCCGATCGTGCGCATCGCCATGTGCGTACCGAGGTCTCCGATGAAATCGAAGCCAGCGGTGCCGACAAACGGGTCGAGGGAACGCCCGCAGAATTCACGGACCTTCGACTCGAGGGCGTTCATCTTCTTCGGCGTGAACACACGGGCCATGACACCGCGGTGGGCGTGGTGCACGGGAGGATCCTCGAAGAGGATGTTCCCGGGTGGTATGGGGACGTTCGCCTTGATGATCTCCAGGAGGGTGCCCCGCCCGGACAGGAAGGTACCCCATTCACTCAGGGCGCGCTCGACGTCCTCGAAGCGGCTCAGCGCGTAGAAGTCGTGCTTCTCGTTGTAGTAGAGCGGCGCCTCGTCGCGCATCCGCCGCCACACCGGGTAGGGGTCGGCGTCGATCTGGAAGTCGTAAGGGTCATAGTAGACGTCACCTAAATGGCTGGCGAGTGACACGGTTACCCCTTCACTGGGACGTACGGCTTTCATGAATGCCTCGCGCCTCGACGTCATCCGCGGGGGTCGTCGTCACGGTGTCCGTCCGGGCACGCCGCCGGCGGCGGACCGTGCGGTTCCGGCCCTGCCGAGCGTGCCGGTGGGCCGCAGGTCGCGTACCGAAGCGGGAAAGGAGAGTGCGGCGGTTACCGTCGCCGCCGGTGGGTGCCGGTGGTGCCGGCGTCATGACTCCACCAGCAGCACCGGCACCTGCGGGATCCGCGGGCCGCGACTAGGCCTTCGGCCAGGCGAGGGACTTGGTCTCCAGGTACTGCTCGAATCCCAGCGTGCCGTTCTGCCGGCCGATCCCGCTGTGCTTGTAGCCCCCGAAGGGCAGGTCGGCGCCGTAGGGCGTGCCGCCGTTGACGCACATTCCCCCGGTGCGCACCCGGCGGGCCACAGCGAGTGACCGTTCCAGGGATCCGGAGAAGACACCGCCGCTGAGTCCGTACACACTCTCGTTGGCGATCCGGACGGCATCGTCGTCATCGTCGAACGGGATCACCACGAGAACCGGCCCGAAGATCTCTTCCCGGGCGATCGTCATCGAGTTGTCCACATCGGTGAACAAGGTGGGCTCGACGTACCAGCCGGTGGGCAGGTGCTCGGGCCGACCGCCACCGAGCGCGAGCGTGGCGCCCTCCGCCACCCCCTTCTCGATGTAGCCGAGCACGCGAGCCCGCTGCTTGGCCGAGATCAGCGGGCCCATCATCACGTCCGGGCGCTGCGGATCGCCGTAGGGCACTGCCGCGAAGGCGGCCTTCAGCACCTCGACGCCCTCGGCGTAGCGCGACCGCGGCAACAGCATCCGGGTCTGGACGGCGCAGCCCTGACCGGCGTGGTAACACACCCCCAGGCCGGCCATGAGCGCGCTCGGGAGATCCGCGTCGTCGAGGACGATCGTCGCGGACTTGCCGCCGAGCTCGAGGAACACCCGCTTCATCGTCGCGGCGCCCTTCGCCATGATGCGCTGCCCGACGGTGGTCGATCCGGTGAAGGAGATGAGGTCGACCTGCGGAGAGAGCGTCAGCTCCTCCCCCACCAGGTGGTCCGAGGAGGTGACGACATTGACCACGCCGGGCGGGATGTCCGTACGCTCGGCCACCAGCCGACCGATGCGGGTGGCGTTCCAAGGGGTGTCCGGAGCGGGCTTGAGCACCACCGTGTTCCCGGTGGCGAGGATCTGGCCGAGCTTGTTGAGCGCCACCTCGAAGGGGAAGTTCCACGGCACGATGGCGCCGACCACACCGGCCGGCTCCTTCCGGACCCGCCGCCGGTTGAGCACGCCCATCGCCATGCCGTCCGGGAGATCCGACTCCCAGGGGAACTCGTCGATCAGCTTCGCCGGGTAACGAAGCGCGCTCTCCAAAGGATCATCAAGCTGTGGACCGCCGGTCACCATCCGTGGGCAGCCGACTTCGAGGATGAGCTCCTCGCGCAGCTCCTCCCGCTCGCTTTCCAGCGCGTCCTGCAGCTGTTCGAGGCAACGCTTGCGGAAGGCATGGTTCGTCGACCAGTCGGTGGTGTCGAACGCGCGGCGGGCGGCCGCGATCGCCCGCCGCATCTCCGCCGTGGAGGCGTCCGCCACCTGCCCTAATAACTGTTCGGTCGCGGGGTTGATGTTGTCGAATCGCTTGCCCGAGTCGGCTTCGACGAGCTCGCCGTCCACAAGCATCCTGGACTCGGACCTGACATCGGTCACCGCGGTCACGGTGATCTCCTCTCGCCCGCAGGCAGAAGTACGCCCTGGTGTAGCGGAAGTACGCCGGTAAGTGGTGGTGGGTGGTAGGCGTGACGGTGGAGTCCGCATCCCGCGCCCCGCCTCTCCCACACTCTTCACAACAGGAGCTGGACGACGTTCTGTCCGCCACCGGGAGCAGCGCTCACGCCTGGTCAGACCGCCACGTCAGGTTCTCGGCGACGCCGCCCGAGGAGATACCTGTGCGGGCGTGACGTCGCGGGTGGGTTGTGGTCCGTATCCGCCCGGGGACGCGAGGCGGGTGCCGTCTGGTGGTGCGGGAGAGCGGGTGATCTGGTCTCGACACCGAGTCGCGTGCGGTGTCGACATCGGATCGCGGGAACGGTCCCCCGCTGGTGTCGTTGGTTGGAGTCCGCTGATCAGCCGGGACGCCGGTCGCGCCGGGACAGGGCGTACTAGCCGCTGTCGTCGCGCCGGCGGCGCTTCTTGGGGTCACGAAGTTGCAGCGCATTGATGAAGATCTTGGTGATCTGGTCGACGGCGACATCGAAGTCGTATCTGGAGCCGTCCTGCATGAGTGACTGTTCGGCGAACCGCAGTGTCATCGTGGCGAGTGCGTCGGTCGCGATGACCGGGTCCAGGGTCGCGTCCGCCAGGCCGCGCCGCTGGAGCTGCGTGATCGAGGCGGCCATCTCCTCGCAGTGCCGCTGGTAGAGCTCGGTCCAGAGGGCGCTGATCGGCTCGTTGTACCGCGCCACCTGCTCGATGACGTTCATGATCCGCGCTTCTTTGCGGTGTGCCTCGAAACGGATCCGGATCGCCTTCGTGAGGCGCTCCCGCGGTGTGGCGGTGGAAGAAGGATCAAGGATGACGTCCATCCCCGAATTGAGAGCATGATCTATGGCGGTGACCACCTCCCGGAGGATGTCCTCCTTCGAGTCGAAGTAGTGGTAGAAGGCGCTGTGGGTCAGGCCGGCACGCTCGCCGATGTCGGAGACCCGCGCGTCGTGGAAGCCCTTCTCCTCAAAGACGGTCTTCGCGGCCTCCACCAGTCGGGCCCTTGTCTCGGCCCCGCGGCGTGAGCGCGGCAGGTCGTCGTCCCAGCGCTGTGTCCTGAGCTGACTGTCGGCGCCGGAGCTCCAGACCGGTTCCGCCGCCGGCTTCGGCTGGGGAACTGCTGTCATCGGTACTCCTCCAGGGCCATCGGGTTGGTGCACTGCGAGTGCCAGGTCCGGCGACGTAGTCGAACCCCACGCCCGCATCCGCCTCGGGCCAGGGTGTGCGGGCGGGCTTCGGTCGGCGCCCGCCGGCACCCGCTCACCTTCGGCATCTCCATCACCACTCACCTGTTCACGGGGTCCCGGTCTGCCGCCGCTGCGCGCGGTCGTCGGGCCGGTGCCCCTCGCCGGCCTGCCGACGAGCCCGTTGCACCAAAACTGACATGATCCTGAAAAAAAATCGACGATCATGTCTGGAAAGTTGACGATAATGTAGACGCTCTCCGGGCGGACAGCAAGCACCTTCCGAACGGTCGCAGGCGGTCGACCGATGGCAACCAGCCCGCCTACCAGGCGTGGAACAGCAAGCCTTGCCGACGGACGGGCCGCGGGCGGGACGGACGGACCGGGCCACGGGGCCGCCGATCGATCAACCCCGCACCGGCACGCGGTCGCACACCGCAGCACGCGGACACAGGCCACCCGGACCCGCCCTCCCCGGACGAGGACGGCTGCCCCGGACGGGGACCGCGGCCCCGGACGCGGACCCGCGACAGGCGGGCAGCCGACTCGTCCGCACCGGCCTGCGCCAGGTCCCGCACAGCGAGCCCTCCGGTACCCCCTCCTCTCCTGGGGACGGGAATGCGCGGAATAACCAACCGAAAGCGGCATTTCCGGGAGAAGCCGGCAAGGCGGGCGACAGGCGGAGACCGGCCACGCACACATCTGCGCAAGGCGACTGATCGGCCGCCCAGAGTCACAACCACCGGCCCCTTGACTTCCGGATCGGAAAATGTAAGCCTTCCCACACGTTCCGGCCGAACCGACAGGCAGTCGCGCCGGCGCGGTCCAGTAATTGTTCACCTGCCGGCTGACGCCGACAGGTGGAACTGCCGCGTACTGGACCGCAGCCGACCTGTCGCGGCCACTTCAGCCACCACAGACCGTCGGCGGCCGTATTCACAATCGCCGCCACGGGACGCTTCGCCGCAGTGCGTTCTATTTGGCGTCACCGGGATTCCAACCGACCGGCGGGCAGTATCAGCCGCTCGTTCAACTTCACTTCCGCAGGCGCGGTCCGGCGCGCCGCGGATTTCGGCTGCGCCGAAGAGGCCGTCGTCGCGGAAAGCGCCGCGACGGCCGGGCCGCCCGCGCAGCGACTACCCAGAGGAAGGTCGTCCAAGAAATGAATCCGAGGAAAGGCCTCTTACCTGTGGTGCTGGCGGCGGCGCTCGCCCTGGTGGCCGCCTGCGGGAGCGGCGGGGACGGCGGCGACACCAGCGCGGCGGCACCGGGCACGGACGCCGGGACGACGGCGACACTCTCGCGCTCCTCCGCGACGCAGCCCGCCACCTGGAAGACCCTCCCGGTATCGGGCAGCCTGCCCTGCTCCGGCCCCTCGCCCGACCCGACCCGGGGTATCACCCCCACCAGTATCAAGGTCGGCGGGATCGGCACCCTCAGCGGCGGCGGGACCTCCACCTACCAGGAGACGGACCTCGGCGCACAGGCCCGGTTCGCCCGGGAGAACGCCGCGGGCGGCGTGTTCGGCCGCACGATCGACTACAGCGGCATGCTCGACGACGCGCAGAACGCCCAGCAGAACGCCGACGCCGGGAAGAAGCTGGCCGAGAACGAGAAGGTCTTCGCCGCGGCGCCGGTGATGACCACGATGGCGGGCTACGTCGACGCGCTGTGCGAGAACGTGGTGCCGGCGTTCGGCTGGTCGATCAACAGCGGGTTCTGCGGCCGGGCGAACACCTTCGGCTTCACCGGCTGCCTGCTGCCGGACAAGTACAACTCGATCCAGGTCGGCCCGTACGTCGAGCTGCTGTCCAAGAGCTCGGACAAGAGCGTCGTCATGCTCGGTGTCGACAACGCCTCGGCCAAGCAGGGCGTCGCCGACACCAAGGACGCCCTGGAACGGGCCGGGCTGGACGTCGTCATGACGAACACCACCCTGCAGTACGGGCAGCCGCCCTCGGACCCGTCCTCGCTGGTCCGGCAGATCATGACCGCCAACCACGGCAAGCCGCCGGCGCTCGTCTACCACGTCACCGACTTCGTGAACGTGACCGCGCTGGCCCAGACGCTGACCGCCGCCGGCTACCAGGGCATCCAGACCAGCTCGGTGGGCTACGACCCGCGGCTGACCGGCCTGGAGGCTCTGGACAAGACCTACACGGCCGTCCAGTGGCTGCCGTTCGAGGAGACCGGCAACCCGACGGTGCGCCAGATGACCGACGACATCAACAAGTACGGCAAGGGCGCCAAGCTGTCGCTGACCTCGGCGATGGGGTGGCTCTCCGCCGACATGCTGATCTCCGGTCTCAAGGCGACCGGCAAGGATCTCACCGTCGACAAGTTCCTGAGCACAATGAACAGCCCGGACTATCACTACGGTGACGGCATCTTCAGTGGTCAGACGACGTGGCCGGAGAATCATTTCTACGGCGCGCCCTGCAGTGCCTCCACTCAGTTGAAGGACGGCCACTACTCGCTCGCCGTCCCGCTCGTCTGCAACAACCCCTACACCAACTAGACCGGCACCCGTGCGAAGCGGGCGGAGGGCGGAACCACATCCCTCCGCCCGCGGAGGGAGTCCCAGTCCGCACGGGGGCCGGTCTGTCCCCCGCTTCCTGGACCGTTACGGGCCCGCAGGGGCGGAAAGGAGTGGGTGTGGTTGCGACCAGCACCGACAGCAGCGTCGCCGGGGTGACCACGGAACCGGCACTGGAGGTCCGCCACGTCACCAAGCGCTACGGCGGGCTGACCGCCATCAGTGATGTGTCCCTGCGGGTGGACCCCGGCGAGGTCTGTGGCTTCATCGGCCCGAACGGCGCCGGCAAGACCACCCTGTTCGACATCATCTCGGGCCTGACGCCGCCCACGTCGGGCGCCGTGCGCCTCGATGGAGTGGACGTCACCCGGCAGCTCCCGGAACGCCGCGCGCGTTCCGGCGTGCGTCGTACCTTCCAACGCGCGCAGCTGTACAGCCGCCTCTCGGTGGAGGACAACGTCCTGACCGCCATGGAATGGCGCGGCGGCGGGGGCGGGCTGCTCGCCGACCTGTTCGCCGCGCCCGGGCGGCGGCGGCGCGAGGCCGAGCGGCGGGAGCACGCGCTGTCGGTGCTCGCCGCCTGCGGGCTGGCCGACCTGCGACACAAGCCCGCCGGTGCGCTGCCGATCGGCCAGGCCCGGCTGGTGGAGCTGGCGCGGGCGATCGCCGACCGGCCCCGGCTGCTGCTGCTCGACGAGCCGACGTCGGGGCTGTCCGCGCACGAGACGGAGCTCTTCGGCGAGCAGATCCAGCGTCTGCGGACGGCCGGCGTGGCGGTCGTCCTCGTCGAGCACGACGTCGGTTTCGTCATGGGCCAGTCGGACCGGGTCGTGGTTCTGAACCTCGGCTCCGTCCTGGCCGAGGGCACACCGGACGAGATTCAGGCACACCCCGCCGTCCGAGCCGCCTACCTGGGCTGACCGCCAGACCGGATCTCCATCGAAGGGCCACACAATGGAGGAGTTCCTCAATCTCATCGTCGGCGGCGCCGTCGCCGGCGGTCTCTACGCCATCCTGGCGGCCGGCGTGGTCCTGACCTATCAGACGTCGGGCATCTTCAACTTCGCGCACGGTGCAGTCGCCTTCGCCACCGCCTATCTGTTCGTACAACTCAATGTCACCGCCGGCGTGCCGGTCGTCCCCGCGGCGATCATTTCCATTCTTGTCTTCGCGCCGCTGTTGGGCCTGTTACTGGACAGGCTGGTCTACCGGCGGCTCGCGCACGCCCCGGTGGCCGTGAAGATCGTGGTGCCGATCGGGCTGCTGATCGCGGTGCCCGGGCTCTGCCTGTTCATCTCCAGCCGGCTGAACCTGTGGTTCCACCTGGACATCGCCGGCATCGAGGATCTGTTCCTGATCCCCGGTCTGGGGCCGACCCCGAAGAAGACGTGGACGCTCGGCGGGGTGCTGCTGGACAGCAACCAGATCGCCGTCTTCGGTGCCGCGGTGCTCACCGCCGTCGGTCTGTGGGTCCTGCTGCAGCGCACCCGGCTCGGGCTCCAGATGCGGGCCGTGGTGGACCGGCGGAGCCTGGCCGCCCTGCGCGGCATCGATCCCGACCGGACCTCCGCCGTGTCGTGGATGCTGGGCAGCTTCCTCGCCGGGCTCGCCGGCGTACTGGTCGCCCCGATCTTCACGCTCAACACCCCGGTGTTCACCACGGTCGTGCTCATCTCGACGCCCGCCGTCGTGTTCGCCCGGTTCCGCTCGATGCCCCTCGCGCTCGCCGGCGGCCTGCTGATCGGCGTCATACAGAACCTCGTCGTCGGCTACGCCGACTTCGCCCAGAACATCTCCGGGTTCAGCACGTCGGTGCCGTTCATCCTGCTGCTCGGCCTGCTGTTCGTGTTCGCCGTGGACCGCAGCCGGCGGGCCGGCGCGCACGCCGACGACGACCCGCCGCAGCCGTCCTACGGGACGGAGTCGAAGCGGCGCAAGGTCATCGCGTGGACGGTGTGGAGCGTCGTCGTCCTCGTCTTCGCGCTGTTCGTGGCGGACGAGTACTGGCAGTCACTCATCATCCGCGGGCTGGCGCTGTCGCTGGTGCTGCTCTCCTTCACGGTCGTGACCGGAGTCGGCGGGATGGTCAGCCTCGCGCAGGCCGCGTTCGTGACCGCCGCCGGCATCACCGCCGGCTGGGCGGTCAGCCACCACTGGCCGTTCGCGGTCGCGCTGATCCTGGGCACGGCGGTCGCCACCGCGATGGGCGTGCTGGTGTCGCTGCCCGCCCGGCGGCTCGGCGGACTGCCCCTGGCGCTGGCGACCCTGGCCCTGGCGTACCTCTGCCAGAACCTGTTCTTCCAGCTCAGCGGCGTGAGCCGGAACGACTTCGGCGGCTGGGTGCTCCGCCCGCCCGCCCTCGGACCGGTGGACCTCGCCGACCCCCGCTCAATGATCATTTTCCTGGCGGTCGTGCTGGGCCTCGCTCTTCTCCTGGTCAGCAACCTGATCCGGTCGAGCTCCGGCCGGGCGATGGCCGCGCTGCGCTCCACGGAGCCGGGCGCGGTGACCATCGGCATCTCGGCGGGCCGCACGAAGACCGCGGTGTTCGCCCTGTCCGCGGCCATCGCCGGCTTCGGCGGGGTGCTGCTCGCGAGTTCGTCCGGGCGCATCACCCACCTCGACTATCCGGTCGAGACGGGCCTGTTCTGGCTCGCCACGGTCGTGCTGTTCGGGGTGCGCCGCCCGGCCGCGGCCGTGATCGCCGGGCTGAGCGCCGCCGTCAGCCCCGAGATCCTCAGCCACGTCGCGGAGACGTCCTACCTGCCGCAGGTGCTCTCCGGCCTGGCCGCGATCAACCTGGCGCAGAACTCCGACGGCATCCTCGCGCTCACCGCGCAGCAGCGGTTCGAGCGTCGCCGCAGGCGGGAGCAGCGGGCGCTGCGCCGGGAGGCCGCCGCCACGGCGGCGACCCCGGTCAGCACCACCCCGAACAGCACCACCCCGAACAGCGTGACCCCGGTCAGCGCGCCGGACACCGAGGCCTCGGACGGTGCCTCGACCGTGCTCGAGCTGCGTGACGTGCACGCCGCCTACGGCGCCGTGGAGGTGCTGCACGGGGTCAGCCTGACGCTGCGGGCCGGCGAGGTGCTCGCCCTCATCGGGGCCAACGGGGCCGGCAAGTCGACGATCTGCGGGGTGGTCACCGGCGGCGTCCCGGTGACGCAGGGCACCGTGCGGCTCGGCGGCCAGGACGTCACCGGGCTGCCACCGCACCGCAGAGTCCGGCACGGCGCCTTCCTCATCCCCGAGGGCCGCGGCATCTTCCCGGCCCTGACCGTGGACGAGAACCTCTCCCTGTGGCTCCCGTCGGCCGATGACCGGGACGCCGCCTACCGCCGTTTCGCGGTGCTCGGCCGACGCCGCGGCCAGCTCGCCGGATCCCTGTCCGGCGGCGAGCAGCAGATGCTGGCCCTGGCGCCGGCGCTGGTGAAGCCCCCCGCCGTCCTGATCGTGGACGAGCCCTCGCTCGGCCTGGCCCCCCTCGTCGTCGCCGAGGTCTACGCCGCCCTGGAGGAACTGCGGGCCACCGGGACCGCGATCCTGCTGGTCGAGGAGAAGGCCCACGACGTGGTCGCGCTCGCCGACACCATCGCCTTCATGGCCGTCGGCCGGGTGGCCTGGGCGCAGCGGACCGCCGATGTCGACGCGGACCTGCTGGTGCAGTCCTACCTCGGGATCAGTGACACGCCGGCCGGGCACTCCGGGTCACCGGCAGCCCTGGCCGGCAGCACGACCGGCCCCAGCACGACCGGCCCCGCCGTCCCGCAACCCGCGAAGGAGCGTTCATGAAAGCCGTACGTGCAGCCGAAGGCGGCGTGCAGCTCGTCGACCTCGACGAGCCGCCCGGCACCGGCGAGGTCCTGCAGGTCCGCTCGGCGAGCATCTGCAGCTCCGACCTGATCTACATCAGCCAGGGCAGCCGCCACATCCTCGGCCACGAGCTGGCGGGCGTGCGCGCGGACGGCAGCGCCTACATCGTCGAGGCGCTCTTCGGCTGTATGGAATGCGAGCAGTGCCTGAACGGCAACTACAACCGCTGTCCCACCCACGGCGAGCGGGCGCTCGGCTTCAGTGCCGACGGCGGCATGGCCGAGCAGTTCCGCGTGCCCACGGCCCGATTAGTCCCGCTGCCGGCCGGCCTCGACGTGCGCGACGCCTCCATCGTCGAGCCGGCGTCGGTGTCCTGGCACGGCGTCCGGATCTCCGGCGCCGCCCCCGGAGCCCGGGTCGCCGTCGTCGGCGCGGGCGCGCTGGGCCTGCTCGCCGTCGCCGCCGCCCGCCGGCAGGGCATCACCGACATCGCCATCGAGGCGCGCTATCCGCACCAGATCGAGGCCGCCGAGCGCCTCGGCGCCAGCGGCCCGCCCAAGGGCGAGTACGACGTCATCATCGAGGCGGCGGGAAGCCCGGCCAGCCTCGCCCGCGCGGTGGAGCTGCTGGCGCCCGGCGGCACCGTCGTCGCCATCGGGGTCTACATGGGCACCATCGAGGTCGACTGGCTCAGTGTCTTCCTCCGCGAGGGCCGCCTGTTGTCCTCCCTCGGCTACTGCCGCCACGGCGGCGGCCGCGAGATGGATGACGCCGCGGCCATGCTCGCCGAGGACCCCGAGATCGCGCGCACCCTCATCACCCACCGCTTCCCGCTCGAGGAGGCCGAGGAGGCGTTCCGGGTGGCGAGCGACCGGAAGTCGGGCGCCATCCGGGTCGTGCTGGAGCCATGAGACGGCACGCCCGGTCCCCCCGGCGCGCCGGGAACGGCCCGTCCCGCACGTCCGTCTACGCAGAGGAGCACCGATGACCCCGACCTCGGAGGTGGCCGCCCGGCCGGCCGTCCTGCCCGGCGCCGCCCGCCAGATCGGCTACATCGTCCGCGACATCGATCAGGCCGTGCGCAGCTGGCTGGAGCTGGGAGTAGGCCCCTGGTACGTCCTGCGCGGACAGACGCAGACCGGCCTCTACCGGGGCCGGTCCTGCTCGGCCCCGCTGTCCATCGCCTTCAGCAACACCGGTGACCTGCAGGTCGAACTGATCTGCCAGGAGGACGACACCCCGAGCATCTACACCGAGTTCCTGCACGCGGGGCACGAGGGGTTCCACCAGCTGGCCTGGTGGACCGACGACTTCGACGCCACCATGCGGTCCGTGGCGGCCGCCGGGTGGCCCGTCGTGTGGTCCGGTGACGGCGATGGCGCGGCTCGCTACGCCTACGTCGAGCCGCCGGCCGGGCCCGCGACCATCGTCGAGATCATGGAGGTCACGGCCGCCACGGACGGCATCGCCACGCTGGTCCGCCAGGCCGCGCAGGACTGGGACGGCAGCGATCCGATCCGCACGCTCAGCGTGTAGGCCGCCCGCCGACGTGCGCGGGCCCGGTCCGGGAGCACCCGGCCGGCGCCCCGCCGTCGGCGGTCCTCGCACCACGCTTCGAGCGGTCACCTCGCACAAGGGAGTGGAGAAGCCTTGACCAGGAATGGCACCCGGGCCGCCGGGACGGTGGGCATCGTGACCGGTGCCGGTCGCGGCATGGGCCTGGCCTGCGCGCAGCGCCTCGACGGCACGGTCGACGCGTTGCTGCTCGTCGACCGGGACGAGTCGGTGACGGCGCTGGCGAAGCGGTGGCCGGCGAGCACGACCACCGTCGAGGCGTTCGTCCTCGACGTCACCGACCGGGAGGGACTGGACCGGCTCGCGGCACGGGCCGGCGAGCTCGGCACGCTGCGCGCCGTCGCGCACGCCGCGGGCATCTCACCGACCATGGCCGACTGGCGCCGCATCTTCGCCGTCGACCTCGTCGGGACGGCGCTGCTCGCGGCGGCCCTGCGCCCGCTCACCACCGCCGGGACGGCGCTGGTGTGCTTCGCCTCCATGGCGCCGTACCTGCAGATCAGCGAGGCCGACCCGGCCGCCGACGCCGTGCTGGACGACCCGCTCGACGAGAACTTCCTCGACCGCCTGCACGAGGCCCTCGGGCCCGTCGTCGAGGACCCCGGCATGGCCTACTCGTGGGCCAAGCGCGGGGTGCAGCGCTTCGCCCGCCAGGAGGCGGTGCGGGTCGGTCCGCTCGGCGGGCGCGTCTGCTCCCTCTCCCCGGGGATCATCGACACTCCGCAGGGCCGGCAGGAGGCCGAGACCCACACGGTCATGCAGACCCTGGTGGACCAGACTCCGCTCGGCCGCATCGGGCAGGCGCAGGACGTCGCCGACGTCGTCGCCTTCCTGCTGTCCGACAGCGCCCGCTTCGTGACCGGCGTCGACATCCTCGTGGACGGCGGCATCTGCGCCGCGCTGAGCGGGTCGACGGCCGCCGCCACCCAGTAGGGCTTTGTTGGGTGCGACGCACCCTGGGTGGGGCCCACCGCTGGCGCGGCCACCAGCGACGGCCCGTTGCCCGCCGACGACCTCACCGCACTGGTGGGCACCGATGCGGCGCACGGACCGGCTATGCTGGCTCCATCAGCTCGTCGAGCTCCTGCCGCGAGTTGTCCGCGCGTCGTAGCACCCGCTTCTCAGCATCGGGCCTCCGCTCCGCGCGTAACCGGCCGAGATCCTCGGATCCCCGGTTGTCGGCGGGACACCCGCACAGATAGAGATTCTTCTTGTCTTCGTTCACCGATCTTGGCGTGCCTGCGCGCCTGACCGATGTTCTCACCCGTCTCACCATCGAGACCCCCACCCCCATCCAGCGGGCGACGCTGCCGGACGCGCTCGCCGGACGTGACGTCCTCGGCCGCGGCCGCACGGGGTCCGGCAAGACGCTCGCGTTCCTCCTGCCCGTGGTCGCGCGGCTGTCCGGCGGGCCCCGGGCCCGGGCCGGGGCTCCGCGCGCGCTGGTTCTGGCGCCCACCCGCGAGCTCGCCGCGCAGATCGACACGGCGCTGCGACCGCTGGCCGCCGCGGCCGGCCTCACCTCGTGCACCGTGTTCGGCGGCGTCGGTCAGGAACCGCAGGTGGCCGCGATCCGGCGGGGTGTCGACATCGTCGTGGCCTGCCCCGGCCGGCTGGAGGATCTCCTCGCGCAGGGGCGCTGCTCGCTGGCCCAGGTGAAGATCGTCGTGTTGGACGAGGCCGACCACATGGCCGATCTGGGGTTCCTGCCCGCGGTGCGCCGGCTGATCGGCCAGACCGCGGCCGGTGGGCAGCGCATGCTGTTCTCGGCGACCCTGGACAAGGCCATCGACACCCTGGTGCGCCAGTACCTCAGCAGGCCCGCGGTACACGAGGCCGACTCCGCCCAGTCCCCGGTGGGCACGATGGCGCACCATCTGCTGCACGTCGAGCGGGACAGCCGGCTTCCCGTGCTCGTCGACCTGTCCAGCGCCCCGGGCCGCGCGGTCGTGTTCACCCGCACGAAGCACGGCGCCAAGGCTCTGGCCCGCCAGCTCAACCGCGCCGGCGTGCGCGCGGTCGAGCTGCACGGCAACCTCAGCCAGAACGCCCGTACCCGCAACCTCGACGACTTCCACACCGGCCGGGCCTCGGCGCTGGTCGCCACGGACATCGCCGCCCGCGGCATCCATGTCGACAACGTGGCACTCGTGATCCACGCCGATCCACCGGCCGACCACAAGGCATACCTGCACCGTTCCGGGCGCACCGCGCGTGCCGGCAACAGGGGCACCGTCATCACCCTGGCGACCACGGAGCAGATCCGTGAGGTCACGCAACTGGCCCGCGCCGCCGGCATCAGGCCGACGACCACCCGGGTCGCCTCCGCCGCTCACCCGATACTCGCCACGCTCGCCCCCGGCGCCCGGTCGCTCAGCAGCCCCGTGGTCGCGGCACAGGCGGAGACCAGGAGCACTCCAGCCCAGCGCCGGCCGGTCGGTGAAGACCGCGGCACCGAGCCGACGCCTCGAACGGGCAGACGGCGTGGACGCCGCCCCGCCGGCAACCACGGCGGCCGCGCCGCCGACCACGGCCGCCGCGCCGGGCGGTCCACGGCGTCCCGATCGCCCGCGGTCACGGCTCGTACCAGCTCACCCGAGCACGAGGCCGGCCCGTCACCCGCGAAGCGGTCCAGCTCGCGACCGACCCACAGCGCCGCGGCGTTCAGCGCACGCCGCGCCCGCTGACCGGACCCGGTCACACCCACACACCCTGAGCCCGGGTCCGCTCGGGCGGCGTCCTCGCAGGGCGGCGCTCCCACCCCGGTGGGCGCGCCGCCCTGCGAGGTGTCCCGGGGACGGGTCCGTGATCCGTCCCCGGGGAGCCGGTCCGGCTAGGCCGGGACCGAGATGTTCATCAGCCGGGCGAGGTTGCCGCCCATGATCTTGCGGGTGGTCGCCTCGGGCAGGTGCCTGAGCTCGTCGAGGTAGGTCAGCGGGCTCGCAAGCCCCTCGGGATGCGGGTAGTCGGAGCCGAACAGCACCCGGTCCTCCCCGATGAGCTCGGCGAGCGCGCCCAGGTCCTCCTCCCAGAACGGGCTGATGTTGATGTTCCGCTTGATGACCTCGATCGGGTCCTCCGCGAAGTCCTGCGGCAGCTTCTTGTAGAGGTCCCTGATGGACAGCAGCAGCGGTGCGACCCAGCTGCTGCCGTTCTCGACCACGGCGATCTTCAGCCGGGGGAACCGGGACAGCGCGCCGTGGCAGACCAGCGCCGCCACCGCGTCCTCCACCGGGCGCCAGGCCTGCAGCATCCGGAACGCGCTGGGCTTGAACGGCAGCATCTCGGAGCTGGTGCCCGTCCAGTCGCTGTAGTAGCGGTCGTAACCGCTGTCCGACGAGTGCAGCGCGACCAGGATGTCGGCCTCCTGCACCCGCTCCCAGAACGGGTCGAACTCCGGCAGCCCGAACGAGCGCGCGCCGCGCAGGCCGGGCACCGGTGCCGGACGGATGAGGATCACCCGGGCACCCCGCTCCAGCACCCACTCCAGTTCCTCGATCGCCTTCTCCACGATCGGCAGGGAGATCACCGGGGTGGTGAAGATGCGGTCGAGGCCCTCGTAGTTGAACTGCCAGGTCTCGTACAGCCACTCGTTGAGCGAGTGGATGACGGCATGGACCAGGTCCGGGTCGTCCCGCATCCGCTCCTCGATGAGGCTGGCCAGCGTCGGGAACATCAGGGTGCGGTCCAGGCCCTGCTCGTCCATGAGTTTCAGCCGGGCGGCCGGCTCCCGCCAGGCGTCGATGCAGCGCACCGGCGCGCCGAAGATCTCCCGGTAGGACTTGCCCTCGGGGTTGCCGTGCCGGTAGTAGTCCTCCTGCGCGCCCGGGCGGGCGACCACGTCGAAGGTCGGGTTCGGGATGTAGTCGCTGATCTGCCCCCGGACCACGATCTTCGTCCGGCCGTGGACGTCGACGTAGTCGACGGCGCCCTTGTAGCGGGCCGGGAGAAACTTCGTCAGCGCGTCCTTGGTCTCGTACAGGTGGTTGTCGGCGTCGAACACCGGGATGTCGTTGGTGGGCATCATGGCCTCCTCGGGCACACGAAAAGCAGCATGTGGGGGCACGACACAGGGGATAAGGAAGAGCGGAGGCGGCGCGGCGACGAACCCGCCCTGCGGGCATCCGCCCGTTGTCGCGGGCCTACTTGGGCTGTATCGCCAGGGCGATGTCGACGAGCATGTCCTCCTGGCCGCCGACCAGCTTTCGCCGGCCCGCCTCGATCAGGATGCTGCGGGCGTCCACGCCGTAGGTCTCGGCGGCTATTTCGGCGTGCCGGAGGAAACTGGAGTACACGCCCGCGAAGCCGAGCGTGAGCGTCTCGCGGTCGACCCGGACCGGACGGTCCTGCAACGGCCGGACCAGGTCCTCGGCCGCGTCCTCCAGCGCGAGCAGGTCGCAGTCGAGATCCCAGCCCAGCAGCAGCGCGACCGCGACGAACGGCTCGATCGGGCAGTTGCCGGCGCCGGCTCCCTGGCCGGCGAGCGACGCGTCGACGCGGTAGGCGCCCTCCTCGACCGCGGCGAACGAGTTGGCGACCGACAGCGAGAGGTTCTCGTGCGCGTGGATGCCGATCTGGGTGTCCGGGCTGAGGACGTCGCGGTAGGCACGGACCCGCTCGCGCACGCGGTCGGTGGTCAGCCGGCCGCCCGAGTCGGTGACGTAGACACAGTGCGCCCCGTACGACTCCATCAGCTTGGCCTGGGCGGCCAGCTCGGCCGGCTCGGCCATGTGGCTCATCATCAGGAAGCCGGAGACGTCCATGCCGAGCTCGCGCGCCGCGGCGATGTGCTGGGCGGCGACGTCCGCCTCGGTGCAGTGCGTCGCGACGCGGACCGAGCCGACCCCCATCGCGTGCGCGCGGCGCAGCTCGGCGATCGTGCCCACGCCCGGCAGCAGCAGCGTGGTGATGGTCGCCTGCGAGGCGTTGGTGACCGCCGCCTCGATCCACTCCCAGTTCGTGTGGCTGCCGGGGCCGTACGTCAGACTGGAGCCGGCCAGCCCGTCACCGTGGGTGACCTCGATCGCCCGGACGCCCGCCTTGTCGAGAGCGGCCACGATGGCGCCGACCCGCTCCGGGTCGACCCGGTGCCGGATGGCGTGCATGCCGTCCCGCAGGGTGACGTCCTGCAGATAGATGTTCGGCCCGCTCATGCCGTCACCTCGGATCCGGCGATGCGCTCGGCGACCCGTACGGCCGCCGACGTCATGATGTCCAGGTTGCCGGCGTAGGCCGGCAGGTAGTGGGCGGCGCCCTCCACCTCGAGGAACACGCTCACCTTCCAGCGGACGTCGACCGTGTCGTCCGGCAGGAGAATGCGCATCTCGGCCGGGTCCACGGGAGTGAACTGCACGTCCTGCTTCAGGCGGTAGCCGGGCACATAGGCGGCGACGTCCGCGATCATCCGGTGGATCGATTCGGTGACCGCGTCCCGGTCGACGTCGCCGACCAGGCAGAGCACGGTGTCCCGCATGATGAGCGGCGGCTCGGCCGGATTCAGGATGATGATGGCCTTGCCGCGCCGCGCGCCGCCCACCGACTCCAGCGCGTGCGCCGTCGTCTCGGTGAACTCGTCGATGTTGGCGCGGGTGCCGGGCCCGGCCGATTTCGACGCCACCGTGGCGACGATCTCCGCGTAGGCCACCGGGGTGACGCGTGAGATCGCCGCGACGATCGGGACGGTGGCCTGCCCGCCGCAGGTCGTCATGTTGACGTTGGGGGCGCTCAGGTGCTCGTCGAGGTTGACCGCCGGCACGACGAACGGCCCGAGGGCCGCCGGGGTGAGGTCGATCAGCCGCCGGCCGTAGGGGGCCAGCGCCGCCGCGTTCGCGCGGTGGGCGTTGGCGCTCGTCGCGTCGAGCACGATGCCGGCCTGTTCGAACTCGGGCATCGCCAGGAGACCGGCCACACCGTCGGACGTCGTGGCGACGCCCAGCCGCCTGGCGCGGGCGAGGCCGTCGGACTCCGGGTCGATCCCCACCATGGCCGCCACGCTCAGCGACTCGGACCTTCGCTTGATCTTGATCAGGAGGTCGGTACCGATGTTCCCCGACCCGATGATCGCCACCTGCTGCACGGTTTCAGCCTTCCTTCTCGAACGTCGCCGTCACCGGGCCCAGGGGGCCGACCTCGGCTTGGATCACGTCGCCGGGCTCGATGGGGGCCAGCGGACCGAGCGCCCCGGAAAGGACGATGTCGCCGCCCCGGAGCGGATCCCCGAAGTCCAGTGCCGTGCGCGCGAGCCACGCCAGCGCGCTGAGCGGGTCGCCGAGGCACGCCCGCCCCGTCCCGGTGCTGGCCGTCACGCCGTTGCGCAGCATCCGCATCGACACGTCGGCCGGAGTGAACTCGTCCAGGGTGAGATGCCGGTCGCCCAGCACGAAGACGCCGCTGGAGGCGTTGTCCGCCACCGTGTCGGTGATGCGGATCCGCCAGTCCGCGACCCGGCTGTCGACGACCTCGATCGCCGCGACCGCGCTGCCGACCGCCGCCCGGACGGCGGCGGGCTGCGGGTCGACGATGTCCGCGGCGAGGATGAAGGCGATCTCGGCCTCGGCCCGGGGCTGCAGCAGCCGACCGAACGGCACCGTGGCGCCCGAGGCGTAGCTCATGTCGTCGAAGAGCACGCCGAAGTCGGGCCGGTCCACGCCGACCTGGCGTTGGACGGCCGGCGAGGTGAGACCGATCTTGCGGCCGACGACCCGCGCGCCGCGGGCCACCCGCAGCGCGGTGAGCGCCGACTGCACCGCGTAGGCGGCGTCGATGTCGCTCGGGCCGATCAGGTCGGCGACCGGCGCGCACGGAACGTGCTCGACGGCCGCCCGGTCGAGCCGCGCGACGGCGGCCTCGATCGCCTCACGGCCCACGCCGCCAGTCACAACGCTGCCAGTCACACGGCACCTCGGAATCGTCGGGGCGAGCACCGCCCGCGGGTGGACGGGCCTCATCGCGGGAAGGCCGTCCGCACGGCGAAGCCGGCGATCAGCTCGGGCGCGGGCCGGTAGTAGCTGGTCCGCACCCGGTACGGCCCCGCCGCGGCGAGCGCGGCGAACGCGGCGACCCAGGTGCGGATCTCGTGCGCGGAGTTGCCGCCCTCCCGGGTGATCCCGTCGTTGGTCCACCCGTCCAGCTCGGCCAGCCGGCCCTGGTCGAGGACGTCGAGCACGCGCCGGTCCCACTCGGGGTTGAGCGGTCGCAGGTCGGCCGTACCGCGGGCGAAGCTCGCCGCCGCCTCGATCACCGCGCTCTGCCGGGCCTGCCGCTCCCCGGCGGTCGGCGGCCGGCCGTGCACGATGCGTTCGAGCACCTCCGGCGGGCTGGCCAGGTTCGGGACGGGCGGGTCGTGCGAGAGTCCGCCCGACCCCAGCACGAGCACCCGCCGGTCGAGGCCGGCCAGGTAGCGGCCGATCGCGGCCCCCAGCAGCCGGGCCCGCCGCAGCGGCGCCAGCGGGACCGCCACGGAGTTGACGAAGACCGGGACCACCGGACGGGCCGCGATGTCGCCGAAGAGTGCCGCCAGCGGCTGCACCGTGCCGTGGTCGACGTCCATGCCGGTCGAGACGGCCACGTCGACGTCGGCCGCCCAGGCCGCCTCCGCGAGGCCGTAGGCGAGCTCGGCGGGGACGTCGAGCTCGCCGCTCTGCGTCCCGTAGTCGCCGACACCGCGCGCCGCGGTGCCGACGCAGAACGGCGGCATGAGCCGGTAGAAGAAGCCGTTGTAGTGGTCCGGGGCGAACAGGACGACCAGGTCCGGGTCGTACTCGCGCACCACGTCCCGGGCGGCGGCGAGCGCCGTGCCGACGTCAGCCAGGAGAGACGGCGGCGGGCCGGGCAGGCCGAGCAGCGGGCTGTGTGACATGCAGCAGAGGGCGAGCGCCATCCTCGGCTCCCGGGGTGAGGGACAGCGCGCCGGTGAGCGACGCGGCCAGTTCGGATGTCAGCTGAGCGACGCAGGCGCCGGACACACACCGGTCGGGCCGCAGGAAGAGCACGGACTCCTCGTGCGCGTCGAACCAGGACTTGAGCGCGCCGGTCCGGTCCCCGACCACCACGACGTCCGGGTGGTCCTGGTCCGCCCAGTGCAGCTGGGTGACCGGCCGCAACGCGACGAAGGTCGCGCCGAGCGCCTTCCACCTCGCGAACGTCTCGGGGCCGAGCAGCTCGTACGGGTCGTTGTTCCAGCACAGCACGGCGAACCAGGGCCCGAGCACGTCGTCGAGCCGGACGTTCTCGCGCTCGCGGGTGTCGACCCGCGGCTGGATGAACAGGGTCCCGACCGGCGAGTTCGCCCGGATCGGCTCCGTGTGCACGACCGCGCCCTCGACGTACCGCGGCATCGGTTTGAACCGCATCTCCACGACGTACTGCTTGAGCGCGGGCACGGCGGAGGCCGTCCGGGCGATCCAGTCCCGCACGGTGGCGACCCGCCGGTTGGTCGGGGAGATGATGCGCCCGACGGTCGTCGACAGGTCGATCATCGCCTGGGCGTGCCGGCGGCGCTCGACGTCGTAGGTGTCGAGCAGGGCGTCGCCGGCGAGGCCGTTCGCCACCGCGGCGAGCTTCCAGCCGAGGTTGGCCGCGTCCCGGATGCCGCTGTTGTAGCCCTGGCCCTGCCAGACCGGCATCAGGTGGGCGGCGTCGCCGGCGATCAGGACCCGCCCGGCGCGGAAGGAACCGGCGATCCGCGAGTGGTGCGTGTACACCCGGCGCCGGATGATGTTGACGCGGTCCGGGCGCGGGACGAACCGGGCGAGCATCGTGGCGATGAACTCCGGGTCCTCCGCCGCCTCGTCGGCCTCGTCCGCGTGCAGCATGAACTCGAACCGGCGGATGCCGTGCGCGATGGACACCGACACGTAGGGGCGCGCCGGGTCCGCGCCGACGTCCACGTTGGGCCGGCCGAGCGGGTCGGGGCGGATGTCGACCACGAGCCAGCGCGTCGGCGACGTCGTGCCCTCGAACGACACCCCCATGAGCTGCCGGGTGGCGCTGCGCCCGCCGTCGCAGCCGACGACGTGGCCGGCCGTGACGGTCGAGGGGCCGGCGGGCCCGGACAGCCCCACCGTCACCCCGTCGGCGGTCTGCTCCAGCGACTCCATCCGGTGGCCCCAGCGGACCTCGACGTGCTCGTACCGCCGCAGGCCCGCCAGCAGCTCGGCGTCCGCCAGTGGCTGGACGAAGCCGTTGCGCTTCGGCCAGCCGAACGGCTGGCTGGTCGGCGCGATCTCGGCGAGCACGCGCTGCTTCGCGTCGACGAACCGCATCACCTGGTTGGGGTTCGTGTGCGGCAGGATCCGGTCGACCAGGCCCGTGCTCTGGAAGGTGCGCAGCGACTCGTCGTCCAGGCCGACCCCGCGCGGGTAGTCGATCAGCGTCTCCCGCTCCTCGACCACCAGGGTGCGCACGCCGTAGCCGCCGAGCAGGTTCGCGAGCGTCAGCCCCACCGGGCCGGCCCCGATCAGCACGACGGCCGGCGCGGCGGCGACGGCTCCGGGCCCGGCGGCTGGTCCGGTACCGGGGAGGTCCGCGGCCATGGTCAGCGCCCCAGCAGGAAGTCGAGGTGCAGACGGTTGAAGGTCTTCGCGTCCTCGTACTGGGGCCAGTGACCGCAGCCGGGCATCACCTCGAAGCGGGCGCCCGGGATCATCGAGGCGATCCGGCCGCCCTCCTCGACGTCTGCGGTCGGGTCGTCGCTCGTCCACAGCACCAGCGTGGGTGCGGTGATGGCGCCGTACTCGGCCGGGCCGAGCAGGTTACGCGCCCTGATCGCCGGATCCTGCAGCGCCATGATGTCGCTCATCGCCGCGGTGAAGCCGGGCTGCCGGTAGACGCGCTGTCGGCTCGCGACGAGATCGTCGTAGCCCCGGGTCTTGTCCGCCATCAGCCACTTGATCCGGGCCTGGACGGTCGGCCACGTCGGGTCCTCCACCGCCGCCATCGACAGCGTGCGGATGCGCGCCATGACGACCGGATCCGCCTGCGACCCGCCGGCGGTGTTCAGCACCAGCCGGTCGACCCGGTCCGGATGGTCGACGGCCGCGCGGGCCGCCACCCAGCCCCCGAGCGACTCGCCGCTGATGTGGGCGCGGTCCGCGCCGATGGTGTCGAGCACCGCCAGCAGGTGCTCCACGTAGTGCGCGATCTCCAACGGGTGCCCGGGCCGGCCGGTGTACCCGTGCCCGAGCATGTCGATCGCCCACGTCGAGAAATGCTGGGCGTGGGCCTCCAGGTTGCGGACGTAGGCCTCGGCGTGCCCGCCCGAGCCGTGTAACAGGACGAGCACCGGTCCACTCTCATCACCGGCGTGCAGGTATCTCGTCCGCACGCCCGCGACGTCCAGGTACCCCTGCGAGAACGGGACGCCCTGAAGATCACTCCAGATGCTTTCGTACTCCGACACGCGCCTGGCCCATCCCTCTCTCACGCCGCATCCCACTCACGCCGACCTGGCCCACGGATGCGCACTGACCTCACGCTGCGCACTGACTCGCTTTGCGCCCCGACTCGCGCTACACCCTGACTCGTGTGCGAACTATAGAACGTGAGTGTTCGACATATGCACAGTAGGATCGGTGTTCTGAGGTGTCAAGACCGAAGCGGCGGCCCGCGTGCACGCCCGTCCGGCCCGCGGCTGGCGGGCACGGCGCAGCGGCGCAGCCGCGCCCACCGCCACGAGGCAGTGGGCGCGCCAAACATAGGAATCACGGGAAACGCGGGCAGGCGGAGAACGCGGTGCGCGGGAGAACACGACCGCCGGGCGCTGACGCCTGGGCCTGGCCTGGCCTGGACTTGGGCCCGTGGCCCGTGGCCCGTGGTGGCCGTGGTGTCGAGCGGGTGGCAGGCGTGCAGGCGTGCAGGCGTGCTGGGGTCCGGGGCGCAGGCCGGGACCGATCGGCATTCACGTCGGCTGGGCCTTATGCGCGGTGTCGAGCAACCGTGGCGATTGAGTGAGAGCCCGGACTCACTGAGCCGCCACACATCGCTGGGCGGCGGGATTCAGGCTGCATAGATCTTGTTCCCACAGCCTTGGCGCCGTGGTTCCGTGCCCGCCCCGCACCCGCCGGCCGTCGCCCGGCCTCGTGCCGCGCCCGCCCGCCCGGCCTCGTGCCGTGTTCGAGCGCCACGCACGACGTCCGTCCGCGAGCACTCCGTCAGGTCACAATCGGTATCCGGACGACGACGAAAGCCGGACGACGACATCGTCACGGCAAGATCGACCGGACATCGGCTAGCCGGCCTGGCCGAGCCCGGGCACCCGGGCGCCCGACAACCGGTCACCGCCGTCGAAGAGCTGGCCGATCTCGCCGGCGGCCTGCACCATCACCGGGCCCGCGCCGGCCGCCACCTCGGAGCGGAAGGTGACCAGGTGGAGGCACATGAGCGGGCTGGAGGGCCGGGTCGGGATGAGCGCCGCGACGCCGTGCGCCCCGGCCTCTATCTCACCGCTGCTGACCGCGAAGCCGAGCTCGCGCGCGAGCTTCACCCCGGCCGGCTCGCCGGGCTGCGGCGGAAGCGCCGAGGCGAGCGCGTAGCCCGCTGACCCCCGGTCCAGCGGGGTCCGCATGCCGGCGCGGAACGACAGGTGATGAGTTGTGTTGGTGGGTTCGACCAGCGAGACCGCGACCGCTTCCTCACCCTCGGCGACGAAGAGCGCGATCGTGGAGCCGAGTCGCTCGGCCAGCCGCCGCATCGAGGGCAGGGCGAGCTCGCGCAGGCCCGGCAGGTAAGCGTCCGACAGCGACACGAGCCTCGCGCCCGGCCGGTAGACGCCGTTGTCGGCACGGGTGAGAAACCGGAAATCCACGAATGTCTGAAGCAGCCGGTAGGCGATCGACCGATGGATGGAAAGCCGTTCCGCGACTTCCTGGGTGGTCAGGCCCGTCCCGGATTCCGTGACGGCGATGAGGGCCCGCAGACCGCGCGCGAGCGTCTGGCTCCCAGGCTGCGCTTTGACGATCTCCGTCTGGTCGGCTCGGGCCATGGGCTGATGGTATCCGGCCCCGTCAGCGCCCGGCTGCGCGGCGCGGGCTCTCACCCCCGCACCAGGCGCATGATCGCCTGCGACTCGGGTGAGCCGTCAAGGACGCGGTTGCGGCGGTCCCGGATCCGCCAGCCGGCAGGTGTGCGCAGCAGCGTCCAGTGGTTGACCGCGGCCCGCCACAGAAACCACCGGTCATCCTCCCTGAGGACCACGAAGGAATAGCCGACGGCCTCCGCCGTGTCACCGCTGACGGTGACGCGAGGCGGGGCGGTGAGGTGCGCGACGCCGGCGGCGACCAGCCCGGTGTGCGGCTCGGTCCGGTAGAGATCCGCCAGGCCCTGCGGCGCCTCGACCCGGACAGCGCTCCCGGCTGGGACGCCGAACTCGTAGCCGCCGCCGCTGATCCACAGGTCGGCCGCCTCTTCCGCCGACCCGCTGTCGACCAGAGGGCCGTAGCTGTTGAGCAGGCGGAGGATCTCCAGCTGGTCCTCGGCCGCCCGCAGCCGTGCCTCCAGCCGCCGGAGCCTGCTCTCCACCTCCGCCAGGCCAGCCACGTCCGCCAGGTTCGCCACGTCCGCCAGGTTCTCCCCGGCCATCAGGGCCGCTCGCCGGCTTCCTGGGATCCGTCCGCCGGCACGAACGCGGCGGCCAGCGCCGCGTAGACGTCCCGCAGGAACTGCGCGGTGCGCGGGGTGCGCGGCGGCGCGCCGAACCCGCCGTGGATGACCCCGGGGTACACGTGCAGCTCGGTCGGCACGCCCGCGGCCGACAGGCGTGCCGCGTAGGCGACGTTCTCGTCCACGAACCCGTCGACGTCGCCGATCCCGAGGAAGGCCGGCGCGAGCCCGGCGAGGTCTTCCGCCCGCGCCGGCGCCGCGCCGGGCGGGACCTCGCCGCCCTCGAGCGACCCGAGATAGGCCGCCCAGCACAACCGGTTGGCCCGCAGATGCCACAGGCCCCAGTGGCCCGGGTCCTCGATCGCGCGGATCGAGGGGGTCAGCTCACGGTCGTCGAGCATCGGGTAGATCAGCAGCTGCAGCGCCGGCTGGGGGACGCCGAGGTCCCGCAGCCGCAGGCACAGTCCGGCGGCCAGGCCGGCACCCGCGCTCGCCCCGCCCAGGACCAGTCGGGCCGGGTCGACCCCGAAGTCGGCCGGGTTCGCGCTGACCCGGCGCCAGACGGTCTCCGCGTCCTCCAGGCCCGCCGGGTAGGGGTGCTCCGGGGCCAGCCGCCAGTCGACCGAGGCGACGGTGCAGCCGAGCTCGATGACCATCCGGTCGAGGCGGTCGTCGTTCTCGTCCAGGTTCCCCATGATGTAGGCGCCGCCGTGCAGCCAGAGGAGGAAGGGCAGCGCCGCCCCGGCGGGGGCGTCGGCGGGGCGGTACCAGCGCACCCGCACGTCGGGACGGCCGTCCATGCCCGGGATGACCTGGTCGCGACGCCGGACCCGCGGATCCTCGGGGGCGGGCGGCGGGCCGACCGCCGCGTACGAGCGCCGGATCGTCGCGATGCTCGTCAGGTCCCAGCGCGCCAGCCGGTCGAGCAGCGCCACGGTCCCGGGTTCGACCCGTTTGTGCACGTCGATGGCGGCCATCAGTCGCCGTCGGCCCGGTCCGGGTTCATCGGCTCGACACCGACCTCGATCGCCTTGATCAGCAGTGCCGTGAACCGGGTGTAGAAGCGGGCCATCCGGATGAACCCGGTGCCGAACCACAGCCCGGGCTGGGCGGAACGACGCCACGTGTTCGCGTACTCGCCGTCCGCGGCCCGGCCGTACGCCTTGTCGATCCGGTCCGCCGCCGAGCCCAGCGTGGGCTTGATGTGGCCCCAGAACTGGTGGTAGCCGGTGGCGAAGACGATCAGGTCGACGTCGAGGGTCGAGCCGTCGGTGAAGACCACCGTCCGGTCCCTGACCTCGGCCACCTCGACGCCCTGTTTGAGGTGCACCAGGCCGTCCGCGATCAGTTCGGACGCGCCGATGTTGATCTGGTAGGCGTCCTTGCCGGACATGTGGGCGCCGATGATGCCGGTGCCGTCCGGGCCCCACTCGAGCTTGAAGCCCCGCGCGGTGAGACCGTCGAGCAGATCCTGGTCGGCCGCCGCGGCGAGCTTCACCAGCTTCTTGTTGAGCTCGTCGACCCGCTCGTTGGGCAACGAGTAGGTCATCTGGTCCGCGAAGTCCGGGGTGTAGGGCATGTCCTCGGTGAACAGCGTCGACCAGTACCGGTGGTAGGACTCGTAGCTCACCACGTAGGTCGCGCTGCGCTGCAGCATCGTGACGTCCGCGCCGTGCTCGTACAGGTCGTGCGCGATCTCGTGGCCGCTCACGCCGGCCCCGATCACCAGCGCCTTCTTCCCCGCGAAGTCGGCGCCGTACTGGAACTCGTCCGAGTGCGCCGTCATGCCGGGGAAGGTCTCGATCCCCTTGATCGCGGGGATCTTCGGGGATCCGAACAGGCCGCCCGCCACGACGAAGTGCCGCGGGTGCAGTTCCCGGACCGAGCCGTCGCCGCGCCGGACCCGGATCGTCCACCGCTGGGCGTCCTCGTCGAAGTGCCCGTCGAGGAACGTGGTGGACGTCCACACGTTGAGGTCGAGCAGGTTCGCGTACGACTCCAGCCAGTCGGCGAACTTGTCCTTCGGGGTGTGCGCCGGCCAGGACGGCGGCAGCGACAGGTAGGGCAGATGGTCCCCGAAGACGGTGCTGTGCAGGGCCAGCGACGCGTAGCGCTTGCGCCAGGTGTCCCCGACCCGGGCCTCGCGGTCGATGACGAGCGTCGGCACGTCGAGCGCGCCGAGCCGGGCCGCGATGGCCAGCCCGTTGTGCCCCGCGCCGAGCACGAGCACCGCGGGCTCGCTGTCCTCGAAGGCGATCTCCTTCTCGCGGTCGCTCGACCACCGGGTGCGGTCGGGCACGATCCCGTAGACCTTGCCGTCCCGGCGATGGTGACGCACCCGTTCCGGATGGGCCTGCAGTCCTATCACCTGGGTCTGCAGGATCGACACCACGAAGTGCCCCGCGCTCGGTACGAGCAGCACATAGCCACGGTCGATCCGGTCCGTGGTGGTGAAGTCGAAGAACGCGTTGATGGCGCCGTCGGTGACGACCGGCGGCTGCTCCCTGCTGGGCCGGAAGTCGGCGGCGTTCCAGGCCTTCGCCAGCTCGGTGAGCCGGGTGACGGTCTCCTCCCGCCCGACCGTGTGGTGGAAGTCCCAGGGGAAGGCCATGAAGTCCCGCCAGGTCGCCTCCGGGAGGAAGAGCGCGGCGAGGTCGGACGTGGATCCGCTCCGCAGGGCCGCCGCGAAGTCGGCGAGCCATCCGGCGAAGATGTCCTCGGCGTCCCGCACGGTGATCGCCTCGGCCGGATTCTCTAAGGTCTCAGTCATTGTCTCGCTCTTCGCCCCAATTCCCGGTGATCTACTGGCTTCGGGTCAGCTTCCGGATCGTTCGCTCAGGACCGGCGACCGGGCGCCGGACGCCGGGTCGCTCGCCGCCGCACGCCCGGCGTAGAGACCCCACACCCCGGCGACGGCCAGTGTCGCCCCGGCACCGCCGTACACCATGCCGGACGGACTCGCCATCACGTTCCCCGCGGCGTAGAGCCCGCGGATCACGTCGCCGTCGACGTCCAGGACCCGGCCCTCCCGGTCGGTCCGGGGGCCGCCCTTGGTGCCGAGCGCCGACGACCCGACCTCGACGCCGTAGAACGGCGCGGTCTCGACCGGGCCCAGCGTGGAGAGGACCGATTCGGGATCGAGCACCCGGCCGCCGGGGAACCGGTCGTAGGCGTTGTCGCCGCGGCCGAAGTCGGGGTCGGTGCCGGCACGGGCATGCTCGTTGAACCGCCGCACGGTCGCCGCGACCTCGGCCGCGGGCAGGCCGAGCCGGCCCGCCAGCGCGTCCAGGGTGTCCGCGCGCTCCAGCCAGTCCGGCACCGCGCCGCCGGGCGCCCCGCCGAAGACACCGAACCGGTCGACGGTCGACTGGTCGAAGATCATGTAGCTCGGCAGGTTCGGGTACTCGAACTTCGACGCGTCGAGCTGGTGGTAGGCGCCGCCGAAGGCGTTGTAGTTCGCCGCCTCGTTGGCGAAACGGCGGCCGTGGCCGTTGACCATGATCGAACCGGGCAGCGCGCGCTCCCGGGCGGTCAGCAGCCCGTTGCGGGCTCCGTCACGGCGATGCCCGGGAAGGCTGACGACCGGGGCCCACCAGGCCTCCCGCATGTTGCCGAGCTGGGCGCCGACCCGCATCGCCATCCGCAGCCCGTCGCCGGTGTTGGACGGCGCGCCGATGGCCCGGGTCAGCGGCCCGCGCAGGAAGTCGCGGACGAGATCGGCGTCGTACTCGAAACCGCCGGTGGCGAGCACGACCGCGCCCGTGCGCACCGACCGGGTGCCGTCGGGGGTCGCGATCTCGATCCCGGTGACGGCGCCGTCCCCGGTGACCAACCGCAGGCCGCGCGTCCGGGTGGCGACGTGCACCCCACGCCGCAGGCAGGCCTGGAGCAGACCGCCGACCAGCGCCCGGCCGAGGCCCTCCGCGCGGTTCTTCTCCCGCTCGGCGAGCAGGTCCGGCTCCAGCGCGCCGGTGCCCCCGCCCAGCGGCATCTCGCGGATGAGCAGCCGGCTGGTGTCGCCCGCGATGCGGTCCTCCCATTCCTCGAACCCGAGGAAGGAGAAAAGGCCGACCTCGATCGACCGTCCCCCGCGGGGCAGGCCGCCGGGACGTTCCGGGTGATAGTCGGGATAGCCCTCGACCAGGTGGAAACGGAGATCCGTCTGCCGCTCGACGAAGTCGACCAGCTCCGGACCGCCGTCGACGAGCGCCTCGGCCAGCTCCGGGAGAATCATCCCGTTCGACAGACTCGCCAGGTAGGCCAGGCCGTCCGCGCGGGAATCCTTGATGCCGGCCGCCCGGGCCGGCTGGTTGGCGGGGACCCAGATCGTCCCGCCGGACAGCGCGGTCGTGCCGCCGAGCAGCTCCGCCTTCTCGAACACGGCGACGCGGGCGCCCTCCACGGCCGCGGCGAGCGCCGCGGTCAGCCCCGCCGCGCCCGACCCGAGAACCACCACGTCGTACGTCTCATGCTCGTGCATCGCATGCCCCCGTCACTGGGAGAGGTTCGGAACCGCCCGGCTGGCCGGCACCGGGACCGCGTCGGCACGGCGCCCGCGGGCCGCGGCGCCCGCCTGGGCCGCTCTGCCGCTCGACTGTGGATCACCTGTCGCCGTAGAGCGCCCGCCACCGTGCATTATGTGCGACATAGTGTTCAATAGGTGCTCAAGCTAATAAGCTCCCGGAGGGGTGTCAAGCCCGACCGAACCCTGCGCAGACCCGAGGGGCTGATCAATGCCGACCGATTCCGCGAGCGAGGACGTCCTCTCGACCGCCCGGCCATGGCTCGCCGCGTACCCACCGCGGATCGACCCGTCGCCGCGCCTCGCCCACTCCTCGATCGTCGACGCGTGGCGGGACCGGGTGGCCGGTAACCCCGGCCGGACGGCGGTGCGGTACTTCGACGGCTCCCTCAGCGCGGCCGAACTCGACGCCCACACCGACGCCCTCGCCGCCGAGCTGCAGGAACGGGACGTCCGGCCGGGCGACCGCGTGGGCGTCTACCTGCAGAACGTGCCGTACTACCCGATCAGCCTGCTGGCGATCTGGAAGGCCGGCGGCATCGCGGTGCCGCTCAACCCGATGTACCGCGGACGCGAACTGCGGCGCCTGATCGACGACTCCGGCACCACGGGGATCATCCTGGCCCGCGGGACCGACGCCCAGACCCGCGAGACGCTCGCGGGCAGCACCGTCCGCTGGCTGTTATCCGCCTCCGCTCGCGACTTCCAGACGGCGGACGACCCGCGGGTGTTCGGCACCGGCGGCGATCCCGCGCCGTCACCTGACGGCGATCTGGCTGCGATCCTGACGCGACGGCGGGGGCAGCACCCCGAGCCGGTCGAGACCACCCTGGACGACACCGCCTTCCTCACCTACACCTCCGGCACCACGGGCCCACCCAAGGGCGCGCTGAACACACACCGGAACTTCCTGAACTCGGTGCTGAACTACGGCCGCTGGCTCCTTCTCGAGCCCGGCGACGTGGTGTTCGCGATCGCCCCCCTCTTCCACATCACCGGGCTTTCCCTGAACGCGGGCATCGCCCTGCTGAACGACACGACACTGAGCATGAGCGGCCGCTTCGAGCCCTCGGTCGCGCTCGAGGCCTTCCGTGACCACGGTGTGACGACCACCATCGGTTCGATCACGGCGTTCAACGCCTTTTTCCGGGTGGACGGCGCGGGCCCCGAGCATTTCGCCACGGTGAAGCGGCTCTATTCCGGCGGCGCGCCCATCCCGCCGTCGACGGTGGAGGCCTTCCGGTCGAGGTTCGGGCCCTACCTGCACAACATCTGGGGCATGACCGAGACGACCGGCGGGGGCATCGCCGTGCCCCCCGGCGCGGCGGCACCCGTGCACGGCCCGAGCGGCACCCTGTCGATCGGCGTGCCGATGCAGAACGTCGACGTGTGGATCACCGACGGGAGCGGCGCGCCACGACCGCCGGGCGTCGAGGGCGAGCTGGTCATCTCCGCGCCGCAGGTCATCCCCGGCTACTGGCGCAACCCCGAGGCGTCGGCGCACGCGCTGGCGGGCGGGCGGCTGCGCACCGGGGATGTCGCCGTCCTCGACGCCGCCGGCTGGGTCTATCTCGTCGACCGGGTCAAGGACCAGATCAACACGTCGGGCTTCAAGGTCTGGCCGCGCGAGGTCGAGGACGTCCTGTACGAGCACCCCGACGTCTTCGAGGCCGCCGTGGTCGGCCTGCCGGACGCCTACCGCGGCGAGACCGTGGCGGCCTACGTGTCGCTGCGCGACGGCGCGGCCACCACTCCCGAGGAGCTGACCGCCTTCGCCCGGGAGCGGCTCGCCGCGTACAAGTACCCGCGCCGGATCTCGATTCTTCCGGAGCTGCCGAAGACCGCCACCGGCAAGATCCAGCGGGCGGTGCTGCGTGAGCAGGCCCCCGCGGGACAGGTGGCCCCGGCCGCGCCGCGGGCGGAACCCGGCTGACGAGCGGCCCTGGCCCGCTCCCGCACCGACGCGGGAGCGGGGGCGGCCCTGGCCCGCTTCGGGGTGCTATTAACCGCGGTGTCACCAGCCCCAAATCAGGACGGTCCTGGTGCTCTTCGCCGTGTGGCGGGGTCGAGGTGGGCGACGTGGGAGGCAACGGCGTCCACGCCGGGGCGGGCGTAGCGCTCCAGGGATCGGGCGGTGGCGTGTCGGGAGCGGGCGAGCAGCATGGGGGTCGAGGTTCCGGATTCGGCGTCGTGGGTCAGCGCGGCGTGCCGGAGTTGGTGGAGCGTGAACCCGCGTGCCTGGCCGTTGGGGCTGGTGATGGCGCGGGTTTGGTACTCGAACAGTTCGGCGGCTCGTCGGTACGACAGTCGGGCGCGGCCGGTGGTTGGGCAGGTGTCGAGCATCGGGGTGCGCGACGGGGCCTTGCGGTCAGTCAGGAACAGCGGCCCGCGGGTGCGACCGGCGATGAGGCGCGGGAGTAGTTGGGCGGTGCCGGACTGCCAGTGGATCCATTCGATCGCGCCGCCTTTGGCGATAGTGCGGGCGCGTTTGTTCGGGAGGTCGAGGTCCTCGATGTTCAGGCACAGGACCTCTTCGGCGCGTGCGGCGGATTCGTACAGCAGCCGCCACAGCGTCTTTTCGCGCAGCGGCGCCTCCAGCCGGAACAGCCGCTCGACCTGCTCGCGGGGCAGGGCGCGGGTGCGGTCGTACGGCGCGGGTCTGCGCTCCAGGCCTAATGTCGGATCGCTGTCGATCCAGCCTTGTCCGCGCCACCATGCCACCGCGGCGCGTACGACGGCGAGTTCGCGGTTGACGGTGTCCGCGTCGACCTCGGACACCCGCGCCGCGTACGCGGCCGCCAAGCGCTCGGGCAGGGCGGGATCGTCGAGGTCGGCCAGGTCGAGTGCCGGCGGCCGCGCGCCGCGCCGGGCCCGCCCGGGGGGCGGGTGTTGTCCGGCGAGCGGCCAGCACCAGGTGGTGAGGGAGACCCGGTACACGCGCGCCGAACTCGCCGCGATGCCCGCGCTGGTGAGGTAGCGGTCGACCGCTACGGCGTACGTCGCGGGCACCGGGGCGAGCGGGACCACCCGGCCGCGTGGGGGCGGAACCGCGCCGAGGTGACGGTCCATCCCGAACTCCCATCTGCCGCAGTAAATGCGCACACCTCACCCGCCACGTATGGGGAGGGTCCGCAGGTCGCGGGGGACACGCTAGGGGCTCTGCCGCAGTAAATCCGGGATTTACTGCGGCTGTTGCGTCGCGTGCGACCGGCCGGTGTCAGCGGGTCTGCTCGTCGCATCCCGGTACACGGGCGGTGCGCAGACGCGCGGTGACGGTGGCGACGGTGGCGGTGAAGCCGTTCAGGTGTGCGGTAGGGATGCCGGCGAACAGCGCGGCGGCCATGTCGTCGCGTCCTGCCCGCAGCCTGGTGACGGCGGTGCGGCCGTGGTCGGTGAGGTGGACCAGGGTGGCGCGGCGGTCGGTGGGGTGCGGGGCGCGGTGGATGTAGCCGTCGACTTGGAGGGCGTCGAGCAGGCCGGTGACGTTGCGGGGGGTGACATCGAGCGCGTCGGCGAGGGCGCGCTGGGTCATGGGTCCGTCGTGCAGCAGCACCCATAGCAGCCTGGCGCGGGCGAGAGTGAGGCCGTGGGCTTCGATGCCGTGCTCCATCAGCGTTCCGAGGACTTCGGCCAGTTCGAACAGCCGGTTCAGGGACGCGCTGGCGTTCGTCGGCTCCGCCTCGATATCGTGAAGTGACTTCACTATATATTACCTCCTTGATGAGGATAGCGGTCGAACGGCCGCGGGGAAGCGTGGTGGCGGCGATGCCGAGGACTGAGAGAGCGGTGCGCAGGCCGGTGTTCGCGCGGTTCTATGCGCGGGTGGCCGGCCCTGGGCTGGACCGGGCGGGGGCGGGCGAGCACCGCAGGCGCCTGCTGGAGGGGTTGACGGGGCAGGTGCTGGAGGTCGGTGCGACTTTCGGTACTACCCGTCGGATGTAGCGCGGGTGGTGGCGGTCGAGCCGGAGCCGAGGCTGCGGATGCTGGCGGTCGAGGCGGCCGTCACGGCGGCGGTCCCGGTCGAGGTGGTCGACGGTTTGGCTGGGCGCCTCCCCTTCGAGGACGGGGCGTTCGACGCGGTGGTGTTCTGCATGACGCTGTGCTCGGTCCGCGATCCTGACGCGGCGCTGGGGGAGGCGTTCCGGGTACTGCGCCCGGGCGGGCAGGTGCGGTTCTTCGAGCATGTGCGGGCAGACAGCGCGCGGATGCGCCGGGTGCAGAAGGCCGTGGACGCGACGGTGTGGCCGCTGCTGTGCGGGGGTTGCCACACCGGCCGCGTCACCGAGGCCGCGATCCGCGGCGCGGGGTTCGACGTGACCGCGCTGGACCGCTTCGCGTTCCCGGCCACGCGCGTCCCGTTGCCTGCGGCGGCTCACATTCTCGGTACCGCCGTGCGCCCGCACGCGGAAGACGGGGAGGTGCGATGACCGTCTCCGACAGACAAGGCGAACGGCCGGGCCCCGTGCGGGATTCGGCCGACGCGGCGGCGGCGCTGCTGGAGCGGGTGGTGGACCGGATCGGTGCGCGCGCGTCGGTGACGGCGGTGTTCGGGGAGCCGGTCGTGCGCGAGAAGGTCACCGTGGTTCCGGTGGCGCGGATGGCGTTCGGTTTCGGTGGCGGGGCCGGACGCGGCCTGCACGCGAGTCATGCCGGGCAGGGCGGCGGTGGGGGTGATGGGGCGGACACCCGCCCGCAGGGCTTCATCGAGATCACCGCTGCTGGCGCGGTGTTCAAACCGGTCCGTGACCCGTGGACCGACGTCGTCCTGCCCCTGGCCGGCCTCGCGGTGCTCGCCGCGCCCGGCATCGCCCGCGCCTGGTCCAGGCGGCACCCCCGCTAAGCCCCGGATCCGACCGTGGATCTACCGGGTCGGCCCGCAGGGCGTGGACGTGCCGCGGGTGTACTTCTACTTCGTCAAGTACTTCGTCACTGACCGGCGGCAGGGGTAGGCCACCGCAACGGGGGGCGGCTGAGTCCACCGGAGTCATGTGTACGGGTGCGTCTCGTACATGCGGACCGCGACGACGAGGCCGGCGCCGGCGGTGAGCGCGGCGACGGTCCAGATCGCGGCTTGGACGCTGAACAGGTCGGCGACGGCTCCGGCGAGCAGCGCGCCGACGGCGAACCCGCCGTCGCGCCACAGTCGGTAGACGCCGACCGCGCGGGCGCGCCAGGCGGGGTGGGCGACGTCGCCGATCACCGCGAGCAGTGTTGGGTAGACCAGCGCGGTGCCCGCGCCGAGCAGGACTTGGGCGACGGCCCACACGCTGACCGATGTTCCGGCGGCGACCAGGGCGATAGCGGCGGCCTGCAGGAGCATGCCTGCGGTGATGAGGTGTTTGCGGCCGATGTGGTCGGACCACCATCCTGTCAGCATCTGGCCGGCGCCCCAGACTGCCGGGTACACCGCCGCAAGCACGGCGATCTCGGTGACTGTGAGGCCGTGGGCGGCGAACAGCAGCGGGAAGACACCCCAGGCCAGGGCGTCGTTGAGGTTGTTGACCATGCCCGCCCAGCTCGCCGACGACAGCGCCTTGTCGGTCAGGCTGGTGCGCTGGGCGATCTGCCCGGTGGTCAGATCGCCGTGGTGCTCGGGGTTGGCGGGGGCGGGGTGGCGTGCTGCTTCGGCACGCGCGTGGCCGCGGGTCTCACGCACGACCAGGACCGAGAGCCCCAGACCGAGGGCGGCGTACGCGGCGCCGAGGAGGAACGGTTCGGGTCGCAGGCCGGCGTGGGCGGCGATCGCGCCGGTGGCCATCGCGGTCGCGGCGACCGCGACGTATCCGGCCGCTTCGTTGAAGCCCATGGCCAGGCCGCGCCGGGACGGGCCGACCAGGTCGATCTTCATGATGACGGTGGTGGACCAGGTCAGGCCCTGGTTGACCCCGAGCAGCACGTTGGCGAACACGATCGCGCCCCACGACGGGCCCCACGCGAGCAGCGCGGGGACAGGCAGGGCGATCAGCCATCCGGCGATCAGGACGGGTTTGCGGCCGTAGCGGTCGGACCAGGTCCCGGCGAAGAAGTTCGTGACGGCCTTGGTCGCCCCGAACGCGAGGATGTAGGTGAGCATGAATGTGTTGCCGGCGAGGCCGAACTCGTCGCGGGCGAGCAGCGGGAGCACGGTGCGTTCTTGGCCGAGCATGCCGCCGACGAGCGCGTTGACGGTGACGAGCAGCGCGAACTGCGGGAGGTTCTCGCGCAGCCCGAGCCGCACGGTGGGCTCTGCGGGCGCCCCGATGGTGGTGGGGGTGCTCATGCGCCTTCCTTCAGCGCCCGGCCGGTGACGCGGGTCCAGTCGTCCGGCCCGCCGGCGAGCACCGCGAGCCCGGTGCGTCCGGCGCGGGCCAGCACGCTGGCGGCGGTCATCGCCCGTTCGCCGTGGCCGCACATCACCACCGCCCCGTCCGGCGCGGTATCCGCCATCCCTTGCAGGGAGCCGAGTTCGGTGTGCAGCGCGCCGGGCAGGTGCCCGGCGGTGAACTCCGCGTCCTGCCGCACATCCAGCACCGGCCGGTCGCCGATGGCCGCGGGGGTGAGGAACCCGAGGGTGGTCTGCGGGCCGCCGTCGGCGCGCCAGGCGTCCATGGCGCCTGCCAGGTGCCCAGCGATCCGCTCGTATCCGATCTTCGCGGCCTGCCAGGCGACGTCGGCCAGATCCTGGCCCGGATCGGCGACGAACACCAGCGGCGCGTCGTCGGGGACCAGCCAGCCCAGCCAGGTCGCGAACTGCTCGCGCAGCGGGTTCGACAGCGCGCCGGGGATGTGGCCTGACGCGAAGGCCGCTGCCGGCCGTACGTCCACGACCTGCGCGCCTGCCTCGACGAGCCGCCGCACGTCGAGGGGGCTCAGCGCAGGCACGGACAGGGTGGCGTCCAGGAGTGTGGGGCCACGGCGGTTGATCTCGGCGAGGCGGTCGAAGTACGCCGGGTACGAGCCGAGCGAACCGAGCAGCGCGGCGACGAAAGCGTCCTCGCCGGCGGCCGCGAGCAGGTTGTTCGTCCGCTTCTGCGCACCGACGGTGCTGGTCCGTTCCGCGCCGGGAGGTGCCGAGCAGAACGACCCGGCCCCGTGGGTGGGCCACAGTGCCGTCTCCTGTGGCAGCTGCGCTATCCGGCGCACCGACCGGTACTGCGCGCGGGCCAGTTCCTCCGCACGGTCCGCGCCCAGCAGATCGGTGCGGGCGGCCGAGCCGACGATGAGCGATCCGCCGGAGAACACCCCGAGCTCGCGTGTCCCGTCGAGCAGCAGGAAGGACAGGTGTTCGTCGGTGTGTCCCGGGGTGGCAAGCGCACGCAGGGTCAGCCCGCCCAGGTCCACCTCGTCACCGTCGCCGAGGCCGGTGTGCGCGAACGCCCGACGCCCGGCGGCAGAGGCGAGCACGGTCGCGCCGTCGTCGGCGGACAGCTGCAGTGCGCCGGACAGGAAGTCCGCGTGCAGGTGCGTGTCGGCCGCGTACGCCACGGTCAGGCCGCGCCGCGCGGCCGCGGCACGCAGGGTGCGCAGGTCGCGGGAGGCGTCCACCGCCAGCGCGCGGCCCTCGCCCAGATCGACCAGGTAGGCGCTGTTACCCAGCCCCGCGTCGACCAGCGGTATCAGGTGATCGTCGGTGAAACCCACAGCGTCCTCCAGACACCAGCAGGGTGAGGTCACGGACCCCCCGACCCGCTACTACAATATTCCATGGATATTTGGAGGATGCTTCATGGGAGACCCGCAGCGCAAGGCCGAGCGCAAGAGCGCGCTCTACGACGCCCTCGCCCGCACCGGCAAAGCCCTCGCCAACGGCAAACGCCTGGAGCTGCTCGACCTGCTCGCCCAGGGCGAACGCAGCGTCGACGCCCTCGCCCAGGCCGCCGGCCTCGGCCTGACCACCGCCTCGGCACACCTGCAGACCCTCAAACAGGCCGGGCTGGTCAGCACCCGCCGCGACGGCGTGCGGATCCACTACCGCCTCGCCGGCGACGACGTCGCCGCGCTCTACGGGTTGCTCCTGAACGTCGCACACACCCACCAGCCCGCCGCCGACCACGCCCGCACCGCCTACCTCGGACCTGACAACACCGACGAGATCACCCGCGACGAACTCCTCGACCGCGTCCACGCCGGAACCGCCACCGTCATCGACGTCCGCCCCACCGAGGAATACACCGCCGGCCACATCCCCGGCGCCCTCAGCCTCCCCCTCGACCAGCTCGCAGCCCGCCTGGCCGAACTCCCCGAGAACGCCAACATCGTCGCCTACTGCCGCGGCACCAACTGCGTCCTCGCCCACGACGCCGTCCGCCTCCTCACCGCCCACGGCCACCGCGCCGCACGCCTGATCGACGGCATGCTCGAATGGCGCCTCGACCACCGCCCCATCGCCACCGGCACCACCTGACCCGCGCCCACCCTGTTCCCTGCGCTGCCGATCCAGCCGACACTCGGCCCGGCATGCTCTGGCACCGCGACCGGTAGCGATCTCAGCTGAGGGCGGCGGCGATCCGCAGCCGTGAGGCCAAGTCCAGTTTGACCTCGCCATACGGGCGCACATGACCCCAGAACAGCGGGTCAGCCCGCGCCGGTCGGCAGGGGCGAGCAGCCCGGACCATGCGGGTTCAGCGAGGACGTCCTGGAGCATGAGCGTGTTGACGTACACCAACGAGGCCTGGAGGATCCGCAGGCACAGCGCCGCCATCTCCGCTTCCTCGCGGCGGTTCGTGGAGATCTCCCCGCCCTTGCCGTAGTAGATCACCGCGTTGGCCGCGTTCCACGACTCGACGACGTTCAACCCCTCCTCGATCTCCCGTTGCAGGTCACGATCCCGCAGGTAGCGGGCGAGGAAAACGGTGCGCTGGGCGCGGCCGATCTCCAGCATCGCCTGGTAGGCCGGGTGCGAGGCGGCCCGGGTGAAGCGGGACAGGATCGCCTCGGTGGAGGCCGTGCCGGTGCGGATCGCGGTGGCGTACTTGATGACCTGGTCGTAGTTGGCGTCGATCACGTCCCAGCGGATCGGCCGGGTCAAGGCGGCGTGCAGGTTCGGGTAGGCGCCGGGTTCGCCGGCGTTCGGCCGGTACAGCCGTACCCGGTTGATCTGCTTGATCCGCGGCAGCAAATCAACGTTCAGTAACCGGGTGACGCCGAACCCGATCTCCGACTGGCCATGACTGTCCACATAATTACCTTCAACGCTCATCGTGGTGCCATGGCGAATCGCCCCTTCGACCATCGCCGCGACCTCCGAGGCCGAGGCCCGCAGGGTCTGGGAGTGCACCACCACCGAGCCCCGCTCGACGTGCCAGTACACCAGGATCCCCCGGCCGCCGTAGCGCGAGTGCCACTCGGTGAACAGGTTCTGGTCCCAGGAACGGAAGTGCGTGGAGTCCGAGGCCACCGCCGTCGACCCCGCACCCCACAACCCGACATCGCGGGCAGCGAAGGTGGCGTTGGCGATCTCAATGGCAATCTGCCGGGCCGCCTGCGAGGTCAGGTAGCGGCGCCGGACGTAGCGGATCTCCTCTTCGGTGTGGCCGTGCGTGCCGCCGGCCACCGACCGGATACCGGCGTTGGTGCCGTAGGCGTAGATCGCGAGCATCAGCCGTTCAGCCAGCACCTCGGGCGCCAAGTGCCCGCTGCCCGCAACGGAGGTGACCGCCGTCAGGCAGCCGGTCCGCAGCACGGCCTCCTTGAGCATGTCGATCAGCGGCACCGCGTTCCATCGGCGGCCCACCTCGTTCTTGACCCTGCGCAGGTTGCGGGGCTCTTCGGACGCCTCCGGCGCGGTGAACCTGATCGCCCCGGCCTTACGTTCCTTGATCTCCACCCAGTCCAGTTCCGGCAGGGCCTCGTCAAGGTCGGCCAGGGCCTCGGTCATCTCCTCACGCAGGGACGTGATGAACACCGCCGGGTCCAGCGGCTTGCGCAGTTCGCCGTAGTGCTCGACGCGGCGGGCCTCGAAGTCCCCCGGTAGGTCCTCGTCTGGGTTGCGCCAACGGCCCGCGCCGACCACCCAGACCTCCTTGCAGCGCAGCTGCTCGCGCAGGGCCTGGAAGGTGGCCACCTCGTAGACCATGCGCACGATCCGAGGCCGGCCGCGCTTGTCTGCGCGGTAGACGAGGTCCGCCCACTGCCCGGTGGTGACACGGTGCTCCGGCGCGCTCTCGCCGAGCGGGTAGTAGGTGGTGTTCCCGGCCTTCGCGTACCGCTGGACCAGAGCGAGCGCGTCGATGACCGGCCGGTACGCGGAGTTGTTGGAACGGAACTCCAGAACCTCCAGCAGCTCGATCAGACCCTTGCGGTAGTGGTTGGTGTAGGACGCCTTCAACGTGGTCTGCACCGTGCGCCGGTACACCGACCCCTTCGTCCGGTACTCGTGCACCAGCTCCTTCAGCGTCTGCTCGCCCCCGCCCACAGCCGGGAAGACGACCCCGCGGACCTCACCGTCCGGCTCGGCCAGCGACGCCTCAGCGATCCGGAACAGGATGTTCTCCTTCCCCGACACCCGCTTGAAGGCGTTGATCATCTCGTTGGTCACCTTCTGCTCGGCCCGGGCACCGATCCGATGCACCGTGGCGATGAGCAGATCCACCAGCGAGTCGGTCACCTCCCGCTCCCGCTCCACCAGCAGCGCGGACAACAACGTCACCGCCGCCTCCTGCGACCGCCGGCGCAGATGGGACGGCGACTCCACCGCGGCCCGCGCCCGCCAGGAAGCCAACACCTTCGGCGCCACATCGGCGAACAGTGACGCCGGGAGCCCGATCGCCCGGATCGCGGTCAGCTTACGGATCTCCCGCAGCATCGACTCCAGGCTCACGTTCCCCGGCATCGCCTTGACCAGCGCCAGCACCGACTCGCCGCCGTCGGCGTCCCCGTCATCCTCGGCACCGTCCGCGTCACCGGCAGCAGCAACCAGAGCAAGGATCCGCGCCCGTACCTCCGGAGCCAGCCGAGCCGCGACGGTGGCGAACCAGGTCTCCTCCGCAGCGTGCAGCGCGGAGCGGACAATCCGCGTGATCCGGTCCGGCGCCGGGGGCTCGATGCACTCCTCGCGGCAGTGCTTTAGCAGCTCCTCCCGCACCCGGTCCGCATTCCGCTCGGCGTGCGCGACATCGGTGGCCAGCCAAGCCGTCAGCTTCTCCGCGTCCTGCACCGAGCACACCCGAAACCCCAGATGCTCGCGTATCTGGGCGCGGTGGTACTCGATCGTGCTACCGATCCACTGGTAGGACTCGAACTCCGCCGCCGGCACCTCCAACTGCCGGGCGACGAACTCCACCACCTCGTCCGGGAACTCCGCCCCGCCACGGGGGAACCGGCCATGCCGCGTGAAGTACTTCAGCAGCAGCCCGAACCCCAGCCGCGTCCCACCCCGCTTACCCGCCACGAGCTCCAGTTCGTCATCGAGCACCGTCCAGTGCTGGACCAGCTCATCCATGCCCACCGGCTGCCGCCTCATGGCCGCACATCATGCTGGAGCACCCCTGGTCAGGAACGGCCACTCCATGATCCGCCCCGTTTGGGGCTGGTGACACGTTCGTTAATGGCACCCGGCTTCCCGCGGGAGCGGGCCAGGGCCGCTCAGCGCAGCGCGACCTCGGCCTTCTTCATGATCTCCGCGATGTAGTCGATGTGGCGGTCGACGCCGGTGAGCCCGCGCCCCATCGTGAACAGCGAGGCGTGTGTGGCGCCTGCCGCCCGCAGCCGCAGCAGCCCGTCCGTGATCTCCTGATCGGTGTAGGGCTGGCCGGGTGCGTGCAGGACGAACTGCGCGCCGAAGCCGTCGAGCGGCCGGCCCGCGATCGCCAGCAGTTCCCGCAGGCGGGCCCAGCCGTCCATCGCCGGCTGATCGAGGCCGTAGCCGAAGACGAAACCGTCGGCCAGGGCCACGGCCCGGCGGAACGCCGCCTCGGCGAACCCGCCGCACCAGATCGGAATCCGGCGGGTCGGCCTCGGGACGATGTTGGCGCGGTCGATCTGGTCGAACTCGCCCTCGAAGCTGATCAGCTCCTCGCTCCACAGCCGGCGGAGGTAGGAGATCTGCTCGGTCAGTCGCCGGCCCCGGCTGGCGAAGTCCACGCCCATCGCGTGGAACTCGACCCGGTTGTACCCGGCCCCCACCCCGAGCCGCAGCCGCCCCCCGGACATGAGGTCGATGTCGGCCGTCTGCCGGGCGACGAGGACGGTCTGGCGCAGCGGAAGGATGAGGACGCCGCTCACGAACTCGATGCGCTCGGTCAGGCCGGCCAGGTAGGCGAAGGCCGTGAGGGGATCGTGGAACGGGCTCCGTTCCCCGTACCGACCCCGGATCGGCGGGTCACGCCGCTCGTGCGAGGCGCCGATGACGTGGTCGTACAGGACCAGATGGTCGTAGCCGAGCCCCTCGGCCGCCCGGGCGAACCGGGCGAGCGCCGACGGATCGCCCTCGAGCTCGATCTGCGGATAGACGACCCCGAGCCTCATCGCACCCCGCCCGTCTCTCTCCCCGTCACGCTGAGGACGTCGGTCAGACTATCAGCAGCAGTTCTTTTTCTACAACCATCAGTTCAAATAACGCACACAGCGCCGTCGACCCCGCAGATCGGGGGCAACCTGCCCCAGCACTCCCCACAAACAGGGCATACGAACCATGCGGGTCAAAAATCTGTCAGAGTCTGCCATTTGCCGGTGTTGCGCGTATGCTTGCCGAAGACACCAGGGTCACGGAAGCGCTACGCGACAGGAGGTAACCGGGCGTGGCTGACCAGCGCACGGAGGGCCTGCGTGAGCGGAAGAAGCGTCGCACCCGCCAGTCGATCATCGACGCCGCGCACGAGCTGTTCCACCTGAAGGGCTACGAGGCGGCCACCGTGGAGGAGATCGCCGACCAGGCCGAGGTGTCCGTGCGCACCGTGTTCCGCTACTTCACGAGCAAGGAGGCGATCGCCCTCGCACCGCTGGACGAGATGGGCGATCTCACCGTGGCCGCACTGCGCCGCCGGCCCGCCGACGAGCCGCCTCTGACGGCGCTGCGCAACGCGGCCTTCGACGCGTGGACGCTGATGTCGCCGGACGGCGACTCGCTCCGTCACTACGCCGATCATCTGCTTCTCCTCGACGGCTCCTCACCCCTGGCGGGAGCGGTCCTGAGCCGTCTCGTCGCCATCGGCGACCGACTCGCCGTGGAGCTCGCGGAGGAGACCGATCCCAGCCCGGTCGAACACGCCACCGCTGAACACGCCACCCCTGAACACGCCATCGCTGAAGGCACCACCCCTGAAGGCACCACTGCCGGGAACGGCCCGCCCGACCCCGGTCTGGGCGCCCAGCTGACCGCCGTCACGTTTCTCGGGGCCATCCAGGTGGCGACCCGCGCGTGGTGCAGCTCGGGCAGCACAGACCTCGGCGATCTCCTCATGACGGTCGACCTCTGCCTCGGTCGACTGGGCGTCCAGCCCCCCACCGGCTGACCCACCCGCACCGCAGGAACAGCACAACCGGAAAGCAAGGTCTGTCGCGGCACCCTGAACAATGTGAGCGCGCCAGCGTGAATGAGCGCCCCTACTCGGGCGGCGCGGTTCGGAGAGCCCCTCCGGCGCGCCCGTTCGGCGCCCAGGTCGGCCATGTTCCAGGGATCCGACCGACCTCCTGTCACGTTGGTGATGAACGATATGCGAGGACCGGATATGAACGTTTCCGATACCGTCAGTGTCACCCGGGAAAGCATTCCCACGCAGACCAGCGCCGGCGACGCCACCGCACGCGACCGCACCGCGGCTGCCGGCAGCGAGCTCGCCCACGCGCTACGCCTCGCCACCGACCACCTGCTCGCGCTGCAGGACGGCACGGGCTGGTGGAAGTTCGATCTCGAGACGAACACGAGCATGGACGCCGAGGACCTCCTGCTGCGCGAGTACCTCGGTATCCGCACGGCCGAGGTGACGGCGGCCTCGGCCCGGTTCATCCGCTCCCGGCAGAGCGACGACGGATCGTGGCCGCAGTACTTCGGCGGCCCGGGCGAGCTGTCCACCACCGTCGAGTCGTACATCGCCCTGCGCCTCGCCGGCGACGACGCCTCCGCATCGCACATGCTCAGCGCCGCGACCTGGGTCCGCGACCACGGCGGAGTTCCCGCGACCAGGGTGTTCACCCGGATCTGGCTGGCGCTGTTCGGTTGGTGGCGCTGGGAGGACCTGCCGGTGCTGCCCCCGGAGATCATGCTCCTCCCCCGCCGCGCACCGCTGAACATCTACTCCTTCGGGTCCTGGGCGCGCCAGACCCTGGTGTCGCTGACGGTCGTCTCCGCCCTCCGCCCGGTGCGGCCGGCGCCGTTCGACCTCGACGAGCTGTACCCGGACGGACCCGCCTCCGCCGGGTCCTCCGCCGGGCCCGGCGGAGGCGGGTCCGGCGCCGGAGCCTCCGGCGTGCTCGAGAGAATCAGCACGCGGTTCACCGCGAAAGAAATCTTCCTGGGTATCGACCGACTGCTGCACGTCTATCACCGGCGCCCCGTTCGATCCATGCGCAACCATGCGCTGCGGGCCGCGGAGCGGTGGATAATCGCCCGCCAGGAGGCGGACGGATGCTTCGGCGGGATTCAGCCACCCGCGGTCTATTCGATAATCGCGCTGCGGCTGCTCGGGTACGAGCTCGACCATCCGGTACTGAAGGCCGCGCTGCGGGCCCTCGACGACTACAGCGTCACCCTCGCCGACGGCTCCCGCATGGTCGAGGCGTCGCAGTCGCCGGTCTGGGACACCGCGCTGGCGGTGAACGCCCTCGCGGACGCGGGTGCCACGGCCGCGATCGCGCCCGACCACCCGGCGCTGGTCCGCGCCGCCGACTGGCTGCTCGGCCAGGAGGTCCGGCACCGGCGTGGCGACTGGGCGGTCAACCATCCCGACGTCCCGGCGAGCGGCTGGGCGTTCGAGTTCGAGAACGACACCTACCCCGACACCGACGACACGGCGGAGGTTCTGCTCGCGCTGCGCCGGGTGCGCCACCCGGCGCGCGACGAGCTGGACGCCGCCGAGCGCCGGGCGGTGGCCTGGCTGTTCGGGCTGCAGTCCAGCGACGGCGGATGGGGCGCGTACGACGCGGACAACACCAGCACCATCCCGTACCAGATCCCGTTCGCCGACTTCGGAGCCCTCACCGATCCGCCCTCCGCGGACGTCACCGCGCATGTCGTCGAGCTGCTCGCCGAGGCCGGCCTCGGCGGCGACGACCGCACGCGGCGCGGGGTGGACTGGCTGCTGGACCACCAGGAGGCCGACGGGTCGTGGTTCGGCAGGTGGGGCGTCAACTACGTCTACGGCACCGGCAGCGTGATGCCCGCGCTGCGCGCCGCGGGGGTGGAGCCGTCCCATCCGGCCATGCGGGCGGGAGCGGACTGGCTGCTCACCCACCAGAACGCCGACGGCGGCTGGGGGGAGGACCTGCGCTCCTACACCGATCCCGAGTGGTCGGGCCGTGGTGAGTCCACCGCGTCCCAGACGGCGTGGGCGATGCTGGCCCTGCTGACGGTGGGCGACCAGCCCGAGGTGAGCGGGGCCCTCGCGAGGGGTGCCCGGTGGCTGGCCGATCACCAGCGGCCGGACGGCTCCTGGGACGAGGACCAGTTCACCGGTACCGGGTTCCCCGGCGACTTCTACATCAACTACCACGGCTACCGGCTGCTGTGGCCGATCATGGCCCTCGGCCGCTACCTCCGCGGGTAGGGCAGCCGACCCAGCCAGGCGCCAACATCGTAACTATCCGAATCGGTTCGACCTCGATACGCTTCCCCCGAGGGATGTGGACGATGTCCGAACTCCGTGGCGTCACGGACGCCACACACGATTTGCGGCGTTCGACCGTTTCGGGCCGTACGCCGCAGTTGTTGTGGTGCGCGGCCGTCGCCGCCGTGGTGCTTTTCGCGCTGGAGGTCGCCCTCGCGGTGCTGTTGGGCCCGCGGCCGGGCGTCGTCGCCACGATGTCGCTCAACGCCGCCGCCCAGGTGGCCGCCGCGGCGGCCTGCTTCTGGACCGCTCGGCGCACCCGCCCCGGTGACCGGCGCTGGCGGCGGCTCATCGGCGTCATGGCGGGCAGCTCGGCGCTCGCCAGCGTCGCGACGGCGGCAGCCGTGCTGGGTGGTGAATCTCCCCGGGTGTCCTCGGGGTGGTACGCCGTCCTGTTCGTTTTCCACGGTGTGGCCCTGGCCGGGCTGCTGTCGCTGCCCACCGACCCGGTGGACGGCCGGGCGGGGAGGCAGGGCCGCGGCTCGTCCCGCTGGTACGTGATCACCATGCTGGACTGTGTACTGATCGTCGGTTCGATCGTCCTGCTGGAATGGGGGACGATGCTCGCCGCGGTCGTCCGGACAGGTGCGCCCGACCTCAGAGAGTTCCTGCTCTCCCTGGTCCACGCGGTCTCCGTACTGATCCTGGTCACGGCGGTGGTGCTGATCGCGAGCTTCCGCCGGCCGCGCTCCCCGGCGACGTTGGCGCTGCTCGGCACGGGCCTGCTCGCCTACGGTCTCACCAGCAACGTCTTCGTCTACCGCGTCGCGCAGCACCAGCTCGACATGCCGCCGTTGAGCGTGGTCACATTCGGCCTCGCCTTCCTGCTGGTCTTCCTTGCCGCGCTGCTGCCGTTCCCGGCTCGCGCACCGCCGGACGGCCCGGCGCCGGACGGCCCGACGCCGGCCGGCCCGCAGGCGACGTGGGCGTACGTGGTGCTGCCCTACGCGGTGCTCGGTGCGGCGGGCCTGCTGGTGGTCGGCAAGCTGTCGATCGGTACGCAGGTCGACCGGTTCGAGACGTACGGCATCGCCGGGCTGCTGCTGGTCGCGCTGGTCCGCCAGATGGTCACGCTGGTCGAGAACGCCCGGCTACTCGCCGGAATCCGGGACCAGGAACGGGAGCTGCACCACCAGGCCTTCCACGACCCGCTGACCGGCCTGGCGAACCGGGCCCTGTTCACCCGCCGACTACAGCGGGCACTCACGCGCGACACCGACGACGCCAGCCACGCCGGAGACGCCGGTGGCGGCACGTCGCTGTCCGTGCTGTTTCTGGACCTTGACGAGTTCAAGCACGTCAACGACACCTTCGGGCATGCCGCCGGGGACGAGCTCCTCCGGATCAGCGCGGAGCGGCTGCGGGCGGGAACGCGGACCGTGGACACCGTCGCCCGGCTCGGCGGCGACGAGTTCGCCGTCATCCTCGACGGCGACGGACTCCGCAATCCCCGCCGCGTCGGGGAACGGCTCGCGGCAGCGATACAGGCACCGTGTCTGCTGGCGGGACGGCCTTACACCCCGCGAGCCAGCCTCGGACTGGTCACCCTCGACTCGCCCGCCCGCCCGGCCGACCCCGACGTCCTGCTCCACCAGGCCGATCTTGCGATGTACGCGGCCAAACGCGAACGGACCGGCAGGCTGAAGGTCTACCGGCCGGACATGAGCCCTCCGATCGCCACGCCGCCGCCCGGCTGACCGGGCGGCGGCGTCCCCTTCGACGTGTGGAACGACCCGCTTCCCTGGACCACGAACGCGAGTTCCGTCATCCGCCGGCCCGAGTCGACTTTCGACGCCCGGAGTCGTGCAGGGTGGCGGCCACGGCTCGGAGAAGATGGGGATTGATCCGTCGGAGGTCTGCTCGATCCGGCCGTCTTTGAGGACTTCGGAGGCTACGTGGTCAGGTACATGCGGGAGGCGGCCGAGACCGCCGAATCGAGCGACTGTCCGGCGGTTCAGTGACCACACGGGACGCCGACCCGAGCGCGATCCGTCTGCTCGCCTCGGGTCGGCGGCGCTACGGCAACCTCAAGGACGAGGCGGCCAGCTTCATCCGGGAGGCGATCGTCTCTCGTGCGCTGCCGCCACGCAGCAAGATCGATCAGGACGAGGTCGCCGACGCGCTCGGGATCAGCCGTGCCCCGGTCCGCGAGGCCCTCATCGAACTCGCGCAGAAGGGCTTCGTGGACGCCGTGCCCCGGCGCGGCGCGTTCGTCGCCGAGGTGACCGTCGAGGACATCGAGGACCACTACGAGGTCGTCGCGCTGGTGTCCGGGATGACGACCCGGCGTGCGGTCCGCAAGCTCACGCCGCTGGAGACCGAGGAACTGGCCCGGCTGCACCGTGAGATCGCCACGACCGAGGACGAGGCCCGCCGCAGGAGCCTCGACCGCCGGTTCTTCCAGATCATCGCCACCGCCGGAAAGTCACCGCGGCTCGACGCGATCCTGGAGTTCCTCGGCGGCGTGCTCCAGGGCAGCTTCTACTACGACGCGCCCGCGTGGGTGGACAACGAGGCGAAGTACCGGGAACGGCTGCTCGACGCGATCCAGGCGGATGATGTCGTGACGGCGACGCGGACCAGTGAGGAGCACGTGCGCTCCTGCGCCGCCGTGACCATAGAGCACCTGCGGTCCCGCGGCTACCTGCCACCAGCACCGCCAGCTTCGCCCGCCGCCAGCCCCTGACCTTGCCGTACGGCTATCCCGAAGGGCGGGCGGCGGCGAAGGCGCGCAGCTCTCGGGCGACGTCCGGGCCGGCGGGCGTGTACATGACCTCGCGGAACCCCGCCTCGGCGAGCCGGCCGAGCTTCCGTCCGACGCTGACGGAATCACCGACCAGGGTGCCGACGTAGACATCGCCGGCCATGGTGTCGACGTCGATGTGCTCCAGCAGGGGCCGGTCACGCTCGGAGAGGTGGGTGACATGGCCCTCGAAGGTGAGCAGGTGGCGCTCCTCCTCGGAGGCCAGGCCCTCGAGGGCCTTCCGCCACTGCGAGCCACCGGGCAGGGCGTCCACCCCGGCCGCCCCACGGACGGCATAGGTGGTGTGCCAGCCGACGACCTGCCACGGGCCGATCGCCTCCCGTACGCGGCTGGAGCTCGGGTCCTCGCCGGGGTCCAGCACGGTGCCCGAGACCATCGTCGCGGTCGGCAGCGTCGGGTGGGGCGGCCCGATCGTGCCGTCAGCCACCTCGGGGGCGCGTTTGTTGCCGCGCGGGCCGAGGACGCTGAGCCACAGCGGCACCTGGACCGGCCGGGCGGCGGTCAGGCCGGGCCAGTGCAGCATCCGGGCCGCCTCGCCGTCGAGCACGATCGTCTCACCGGCGAGCAGCTTGCGGACCGACGCGGCATAGTCGAACAGCGCGTCCAGCGGCATCGCACGCTGCCCGATCGTCATGCGCGCCGTGTAGCCGGTACCGAAGCAGGCCCGGAAGCGGCCGCCGGACAGCCGGGCGATGGTGGCGATGCCGGACGCCATCGTCATGACGGACCGCTGGGTCGGGATCAGGACGGCGGTGGCGAGACCGATCCGGGTCGTCCGGGTGGCGGCGAGCGCCAGGTGCGCGAACGGGTCCTCCCACAACGGCGCCGAATCGAAGATCCACACCCGCGCGTACCCGAGCTCTTCGGCGAGCACGGCGAGGTCGGCGAAGTCCGGGCCCGGCGGGAGCCCGCACGATAACTCAAACTCGTTCGCGTCGGTCATGGAACCGTTTCTACCAGGCAATCAAGCGTGGCGGCACCGCAATCGGAACCGACCCCCTGGTATCAACATCGACGCAAACCCCTGTTTCGACATTCTCACTGAATCATTCGAGCGTCAAGGCCGCCATCGCGAACTCGCCTCCGGACCGGGCGCGCAGGTGCCGTCGGTCAGGCCCTCCCCCGGTTTCCGTGGACTCGCAATTCATCAGTCGACCAAGGTCCCGCCAACTGGCTGGCGGCACAGGACGGACATGGTCACCACCCGGGCGAGTCCCCTGGTCACGCTCGTTCGCGGGCGCCAGGCCGGGCCGCCCGAATTGCGGCGCGACCGCCGCTCCGCTTGACTCCAAGCCATCCAATATGCTAATCGGCCGGTGAAACGATAGTAGTCGCAGGCAGACAGTGCGTCTCTGGTAATGCCGAGCTATGGACGTCCCCGAACCCGCGCTGTTAGCTGCGGAAGCGATAACGGACGTTGCCCCTCGCAAACGCCTAGCCCTGAGGAGCCCCGATGGCGACCGGACCAGGAGCCGAGCACCCGGAACCACGCGACTCGTCCTCGGCAGCGCAGGCGCAGGCGCAGGCGCAGGCGCAGGCGCCCAGGCTGGCACCACTGCCGTTCGAGAAGTGGGACGACGAGACCAGGTCCATCCTCCTGCGCTACCTGCGGCGGCCCGAGCTCTACCTGTCGGGCGCCCCGGACGCCCCCCCGATGCCGAAGGCGCTCGGGCTGTTCGCCCACCACGTCCAGCTGAGCGAGACCTTCCTCGCGTTCACCGATCTGTTCGCCGGCGAGCACGCCACGCTCGACCCTCGGCACCGCGAGCTTCTCATCCTGCGGGTAGCGTGGCGCACCCGCTCCGGCTACGAGTGGGCCCAGCACACCCGGATCGGGATGCAGGCCGGTCTCACCACCGAGCAGCTCTACGCCATCCCGCACGGAGCCGAGGCCGAGGTGTGGACGCCGGTCGAGCGTGCACTGCTGGCTGCGACCGACCAGATGATCGACCAGTCGCGCGTCGGCGACGACACCTGGCAGCTGCTGGCCTCCCATTTCGATGCGGGGCAGCTGCTCGAGCTGTCCTTCGTCGTCGGCGGCTACCTCTGTCTCGCGGCGGTCCTCAACAGCGTCGGCCTGCAGCCGGACCCGCCGACCGAACCGGTCGACGCACCGGCGCTCCCCGCAGAGCGTGACCCGTCCGCCTGACAGCGGCGAAATCGTAGGACATCCCGTACGCGCCGCGAACGAGCGACTCGTGTGACGGTCCGAGCCCGGGCATGAATCCGGGGCGGCCCATGACAGCGAGTGCCTCGAAACGCCCCGGGGTCTGTTCCGTCCGAGCCTCACACGGCGGCGTGCCTGGCGGGCGTCGCCCGTCATCGACCTCGACCGCGCTCGTCAACCTCCCGGTGCGTCTCTCCATCAGAACCGGGTCATCGGCGAGTCATGATCATTACGGCGTCACAGCTCGTCAACATCGTTGACTATCTTGAGTATGGATGGACCGACCAGGCACCGTCGTCGCGTCGCGTCGTCGCCACGTCGCGTCGCGTCGCGGCCGGCAGGACGGGCCAGCCGAGCACTCCGAAATATCTAGACTGATCATGGGCCACAGTCGAGTGACCGCGCGCAGCTTTCAGCGCCATATCGTCGCGCCCCGGTAGGCTGGACAGACCGCAAACACTCAGAGAAGGTCGATCATGGTGGCCGAGCCGGGGAAAGCACGGAATCGCGACCGGGCCACACTGCGCGAAAAGCCCCAGCGCATCGCCGACGAGATTCGGCAGCTCATCGTCGAGGGCGATCTTTCCGAGGGCGAGTCACTCGGCCACGAGCCGGATCTGGTCGAGCGGTTCGGGGTCTCCCGCCCGTCCCTGCGCGAAGCCCTGCGCATACTCGAGACCGAGGGCCTGATCTCGGTCAAGCGCGGCGTTCTCGGCGGCGTCGTCGTCCACCGGCCGGACCAGCGGATGACGGCCCGCACCGCGGCGCTCGTGCTCCAGGCCCGCAATGTGCCGCTCGCGGATGTCCACGCCGCCCGCAGCCTGCTCGAACCGGTCGCCGTACGGCTCGTCGCCGCGTCAGGGGATCACCGCTCGGCGGCCGCCGAGCTGCGGCGGCTCACCGCCGAGCAGCTCGAGGTGATCGACGACCCCGAGGCGTTCGGGAACGCCAACTCGCGCTTTCACGCCCGGCTCGTCGAACTGGCGGGGAATCAGACACTGGGCATTGTCGCCGAAATGCTCAATGAGATCGTCGCCCGAGCCGTCGCCGCGGTCAGCCAGCCCGAGGGCGGGAAAGAAACCACCGAGACACGCCTGCGAGGGCTCCGTTCCCAGGCCCGGCTGGCGACACTCGTCGAGGCGGGCGACGCCACCGCCGCCGAGGAACACTGGAAAGAGCACATGACGGTCGTGGGAAAAGTGATCCTCACCCAGGGAGCCAAAACAGTCATCGATCTGATGCAGCATCAGTACTGAGACGACGTCAGCGCTGAGGCTGTCCGGAGCCCCGGGCGGTCAGTGTCCCTCGAAGACGGGCGGGCGGCGCTCGGCGTAGGCCGTAAGTGCCTCCCGCATGTCCCTGGTGTGGACGTTCACCGTCTGTGCCAGCGCCTCGACCTCGAGGGCCTGGGCCAGTGACGACGTCCCGGCGGCGGCCAGCTCACGCTTGGTCATGGACAGGGCCACCGGCGGCCCGGCCGCGATGGTGCCGGCGATCTCGTGAACCGCGGCGTCGAGCCCCGCCGCGGGCACGACCGCGTTCACGAAGCCGATCTCGGCCGCCTGCGTCCCGCTGAGCATCCTCGCGGTGTAGGCGAGCTCCTTCGCCCGGTGCACGCCGATCCGCTGGCGAAGCAGCCAGGACGTGCCGAAGTCGAGGCTGAGCCCGCGCCGGGCGAAGATCAGCGAGAACCGTGCCGTGTCCGCGCACCAGGTGAGGTCGGCGGCCAGCGCGAGGCCCAGGCCGGCACCGACGCAGAGCCCGTCGACCTTGGCCACGACCGGCACGGGACAGTCGTGCACCGCCAGCACCACGTCGGCCAGCACCCGCATGTTGTCGAGGTTGTGTGACGGTGCCCCGCTCCCGTTCGAGGAACTCTCGCCGCGGGTGCCACCGAGGTCGGCGCCCGTGCAGAAGTTCCCGTCGGCGCCGGTGAGGATCACCGCGCGGGCACCGGAGTGCCCGACCTCCCGGAAGATGCGCCCGAGCGCCACCCACATGTCACCCGTGCAGGCGTTCCTCGACTCCGGCCGGTCGATCGTGACGGTCACGACGAACCCGTCGCGGGCCGCCCGGATGTTCGGGTGGTAGGACGGCACAACCTCTTGCGTCATGGTTATATATCTAGAGATATTGGACGCCTACGTCAACCGGACAACCCGCGCGCGGGCCGGAACCGTGCCCGCGCAGGCCCGCCGCCGCGCGGCCGGCCGCGTCACGCAGGGCCGCGGTGGTCAGCGAGCGGCCGTGGTCGTCCTCTCCTGTGCGCGTCCGGCGCGCGCGGCAAGCCACGCCGGCGCGGCCGCCGGCCCTCACCGGTAGCACCTACCGGCCACCATCTCGATGTGAGGCTAGAAAAGTCTATATATATTACCTGGACTTCGCGATCAGTCGACAGGCGGCCGGGGTGAACCCGCCGGCCGACGGCCGCACGCGCGTGACACCGAGCCGGGCGAGCGCGGACGCTCCCGCACGATCCGCCGGCCCTGACACCGGCGACGTCTCAGCGCGGCCGGCTCGAGGACTGAGACGCTCGACGTCCGCCGGCCGCGCGGCCAAGGGGCCGCGCGGCCAAGGCAGCGAAGGGGCGATCTCGTGAGCACCGTCGGCAATGGTGGCAAGGTGGACGATGTGCGGCACATCGTCATGGAGCTCGGCCTGGGCTTCTCGGTCGACGACGGCGTCGCCACCGGGCGCGCCGACGTGTTCGCCGAGCTGTGCGTCCCCGGCGCGACCGCCCTACGGACGTCCGTGCTGGCGACCTGGGCCGACGTCGTCGCAGGCGTGCTCGCCCTGCACCTGACCGCACCGCGGCCAGCCCTCACCCTCGACCTCGACGTGCAGGTCGTCGAACCAGCCGAGATCGGCGACACGATCTCCCTCAAGGCAAGAACCGTCAAGGCCGGCCGGACGGTCGTCGTCTGCGAGACACAGTTCCGCAACGAGACCTCCGGGACCCTGACCGCCGTCTGTCACACGTCGTTCGTCACCTCCCCGAACCCCGATCACGTCTTCTCCCACGGCGCCCTGGCCGGGCTGCCCGAGGGGCCCTTCCGGCTGCCGGTTCCCCTCGCCGAGCGGGTCGGCAGCGTCGTCGTGGCTCCGGGCACCGTCGAGGTGCCCCGGCGGGCCGACGGCCTCAACGCCGGCGGCGCCATCCAGGGCGGCCTCGTCGCGTTCGCCGCCGAGGAGGCAGCGACCTCATCCGCCCAGGGGCCGACGGTGCTGACCTCGCTCGGCATCCGTTACCTACGGCCGTTCTCGGTCGGACCGGCACGCGCGGTGGCCGACCGGCACGGCGAGGTGTGCCTGGTGCACCTCACCGACGCCGGGAGCGGGAAGCTGGGCGCCGTCGCGACGGCCCGGCTCGCCGACGCCAAACCGCGGTAGCCGTCCCGACCGGCGACAACAGGTCCGACCAACGACGACAGGCCTGACCGACACCCGGCGCGGCTGACCGGCGGCGGGCCCCTGACCTGCGAACAAATCCAACAACCCGCAAAAGAACTAGATATTTTGCTACTCTGCCGGTCGTGCCACCGGAAGGACTGGTCATGGATCTTGACGAAGCGGGCAGCGTCTTCACCGACCCGACGGCGTACGCGGACGAGAAACGGTGGCACACCGCCACCGCGCTGCTGCGCCGCCACTCGCCGGTGCACCGGGTCGAGACGGCGGGCTTCGCGCCGTTCTGGGCGGTCACCCGGCACGAGGACGTCATGACGATCTCCCGGGACGCGCAGCTGTGGCACAACGCGCCACGGACAGCCGTCAGCCAGGACCCGGCCGCACCCGCGCCGCCGATACGTTCGCTGGTACAGATGGACGCGCCGGACCACCCGGTCTACCGGCACATCAGCGCCGACTGGTTCAAGCCAGCCGGGGTCCGGCGACTATCCGACCGCATCACCCAGCTCGCCAGGCGCTACGTCGACCACATGGCGGAGCTCGGCGGCGAATGCGACTTCGTCACCGACATCGCCGCGCACTATCCCCTCTACGTCATCCTCTCCCTGCTCGGGCTGCCCGAGGAGGACTTCCCGAGGATGCTCACACTCACCCAGGAACTGTTCGGCTCCGACGACGTCGACCTCGCCCGCAACCCGGGCGGCACCGCCGCCCTGGACACCCTGCTGGACTTCTTCCAGTACTTCCAGACAGTGATCGCGGACCGCCGCGCGACACCGACCGACGACCTCGGCTCAGTGATCGCCAACGCCGCGGTCGGCGGCGAACCGATCGGCGAACTGGAGGCGGTCGGGTACTACGTCCTGATCGCCACCGCCGGTCACGACACGACGAGCGCGGCGATCTCCGGCGGGCTGCACGCCCTACTCGAACACCCGGACCAGTGGCGGCGCCTCGCCGCGGACCCGGGCCTGGTGCCCACCGCGGTCGACGAGATGATCCGCTGGGTATCCCCCGTCAAGCACTTCATGCGCACCGCCACCGAGGACACCGCCCTCCGGGGTGTCCGGATCTCGGCCGGGGAGTCGGTGCTGCTGTCCTACCCATCAGCCAACCGGGACGAGGACGTCTTCACCGACCCCAACGCCTTCGACGTCGGTCGAACCCCGAACAAGCACGTCGGCTTCGGCTTCGGCGCCCACTACTGCCTGGGCACCCACCTCGCCCGACTAGAGGGACGCGCCCTCTACGCCGAACTGGTCCCCCGGCTACACGAGATCGAGCTGGCCGGCACACCCGAATACATGCAGACCCTGTTCGTCGGCGGACCCAAACACCTCCCCATCCGCTACACGATCACCTAACCCGCCGCCACGGACACCGACCCGAACGCCTTCGGAGGCCAGGATGACCGAACCGGCGGGTGGACAACCGGCGTGGATCGTCGACGACCCCAACGCGGTCACCCCCGAGTGGATGACCGCCGCGCTACGCCGAGGCGGCACCGACACCGAGATCGTCGGACTACACCACGAACCCGTCGGGGGCGGCCAACTCAGCTCCAGCCACCGCTTCCACCTCGACACCCATCCCGACAGCACCGACCCGGCACCCTCCTCCGTGGTCCTCAAACTGGCCGCCGGCACCCCCGAAGGCCGCGCCCAGATCGCCCCCGGCTACCGCAGCGAGGTCGGCTACTACACCCGGTTCGCCCCCCACGCCCAGATCCGGGTACCACACTGCTGGAGCGCCGCCATCAACACCGACGGCCGCAGCTTCACCCTGGTACTCCAGGACGCACACCCAGCACAGCCCGGCATCCAGGCCAACGGCTGCGACACCCCCCAGGCCGAAGCCGCACTACGCAACCTCGCCGGCCTACACGGCCCGTTCTGGAACAAACCCGGCCTCACCGACGGCGCCGACTGGCTACGCCACACCGACGAAGCCAGCCTCAGCTTCCTCGGCGAAATCCTCACCGCGGCCACCGAACCGTTCCTCGACCGGTTCCAGGACCGCCTCTCCCCCACCGACACAGACACACTGCACCGCACCACCGACCACTTCACCCAGTGGGGCCGACAGATCCACGGCCGCCACACCCTCATCCACGGCGACTACCGCCTCGACAACCTCCTGTTCACCGAATCCCACGAGGTGACAACCATCGACTGGCAGTCCCTCGAGATCGGCTTCCCCGGCCGCGACGTCGCCTACTTCCTCGCCACCGCCCTACCACCCACACTCCGACGCGCCCAGGAAAAGAACCTGGTCCGCGCCTACCACGAACAACTCACCCAGATGGGCGTCGACGACTACCCACTCGACGACTGCTTCCACGACTACCGCCTCGGAACCCCACAGGCACCACTACTCACCGTGCTCGGCTCCGCCTACGCGACCAACGAACCCACCGAGAACTCCGACCGAATGTTCCTCTCCATGATCACAAACGCGTGCGCCGCCATCCGCGACCTCGGCACCCTGGACCTGCTCACGCCGTAGCACCCTCGGACCGGGCGGGTGCGGCGAACCCGCCGCACCCGCTTCGCGCACTCCGTGTGTTACCGCTTGTTCAGCTGGCCGGCGTCGACCGGGACGACGGTGCCGGTCACGTACCGGGCGTCATCCGACACCAGCCAGGCGATGGCGTTCGAGACGTCCAGCGGGTCCACCGCGTCGACGGGCATCGCGTTGGCCAGCACCCGCGCGAGCTCCGGGGACCCCGCCGTGATGACCGACAGGTCCCCGTTCGCGGCCATCGGCGTCTTCACCGTGGTCGGCGCGACACTGTTCACCCGGATGCTGTGCGGCGCCAGGTAGTTCGCCCACGACCGCATCAGCCCGACGACCCCGTGCTTGGCCGCGGTGTAACCCAGGAAACCCGCCGTCGGGATACCCACCCCGACCAGGCCACCCGTGGAGCTGGTCAGCACGATCGCCCCACCCTGCCCCCGCTCGACCATCGACGGAATCGACACCCGACCGGTGTTCCACACCCCCGTGAGGTTGACCCCGACGACGTCCGCCCACTGCTCGTCCTCCGACGCCGCTCCACCCGGCCCGATACCGGCGTTCGCCAGCACGATGTCGACCGGACCCAGCTCGGCGACGCCGTCCTGGAACGCCTTCCCCAGCGCCGCCACGTCGCGGACGTCAGCCTGCCGGGCGACGATCCGCCGTCCCGTCTCCTCGACCGCCTTCACGGTCAGCTCGAGGTCCTCCGGAGTCGCCATCGGGTAAGGCACCGACTCCATCTGGGCGCAGAGGTCCACCGCGATGATGTCAGCACCCTCCTGCGCTAACCGAACCGCGTGACTGCGACCCTGACCTCGGGCAGCACCGGTGATGAACGCGACCTTGCCGTCGAGCTTTCCCATCTGTTTCTCCCTGAGTCGTGGTGCGGTGGTGTGGGCGAGCCATGCCGTGCGGATCGGCGTAACTCGAGCTAACCGACGGTGATCGGCAGCGTCTCCCAGCCGCGCATCGTCGACGTCGACGAAAGCGCGGAGTTCTCCCAGTCGACGTTCCATCGCGGGAAGCGTTTCAGGATCTCCTCGAGCGCCACCCTGGCTTCAAGCCGGGCCAGCGCGGCTCCGAGGCAGTAATGGGTTCCGAGGCCGAAGGTCCGGAGGTGACCGGTTCTGCGGTGGACGTCGAACCGGTCAGGGTCCGACCAGCTGTTCTCGTCCCGGTTCGCCGAGGCGATGAGGAGCATCATCGCGCTGCCGGCAGGCACCGTGCGGTCATGTAACTCGACGTCGGTCGTGACGTAGCGGGCGATCGCGTGACCGGTCGGCTCGAACCGCAGCGTCTCCTCGATCGCGTTCGGGATGAGCCGCGGATCGCCCACCAGCTGCGCGCGCTGGTCGGGGTACCGGGCCAGCAGCACGGTCAGCCAGCCGATCAGGCGGGCCGTCGTCTCGTTGCCGGCGCCGGCCAGGACGGTGACGTAGGTCAGGATCTCCTCACGGGTCAACGTCCGCGTCTCGCCGGCCTCGTCCTCGAACTCGGCGCGCAGCAGCTCCGTCATCAGGTCGTCCGACGGATGCTCGGCCCGCCAGTCGATGTACTCCGCGAACAGGTCCGAGTCCATGAGTGCCTGCTGGGGCACCTTCATCTGCTGCCCCGGCTCGGTGCGCAGTTTCGCGTCCGCGCGCTCGCGGATCGCCGGCTGGTCCGACTCCGGGATGCCGAGCAGCATCCCGATCACGCGCATCGGCACCTCGTTGGCGAACTCCGCCATGAGGTCGAAGCTGTCGACGTCGACGAGTCTGTCGAGGCTGCGCCGGCAGAACTCCCGGACCTGCGGCTCGAGCGAGGTGACCCGCCGCGGGGTGAAAACGCGCGCGAGAAGAGCGCGGTGGATGTCGTGAGCCGGCGGGTCCTCCATCAGCAACGTGCCCGGCGGAATTTCGACGTTCGCCTTGATGATTTCCAGGATCGGCCCGCGGGCCGACGAGAACGTCTTCCAGTCGGTCAGGCAGCGGTCGATGTCCTCGTGGCGGCTGAGGGCGTAGAAGTCGTGCCGGTCATTGTAGTAGAGCGGCGCCTCCGCGCGCAGCCGTTGGTAGACCGGGTAGGGGTCGCCGGCGATATCGCGGTCGAAGGGATCCCAGTAGACCGGACCGCTACGACTCATCTGGCGAGCCTCCTTCGATCGGCGCCGCGCCGCGGCCGGTCAGCCACGACCCGAAAACGAAATTTTAACGGTCGTTCTAACTTGATGGGACGCCGCTGTCAATACGCCCAGCTCACCGGGAGAAGAACCCACGAACTCGCGACACGGATGGCGATCACCCGACTACTCGCCGGCAGGGTAGGTGAACCCGGGCGACTACCGCCGGTTCGCCGCCGACGACGACGGCGTCTGGCAGGACGGGGCGCTGCTGTTTCACTTCTCCGGACGCGGACCGCCGGGTCGCGGCGCCAACAGCCCAGGCCCATCGGCGGGATCCGGCTCGTAGCCTGGGCTCTGTGTATGTGCCCCGCGCCTTCGCCCTCACCGACCTCGACCAGGTCGCTGGCTGCGTTGCGGCCGCGGGAGCAGCCGACCTCGTCACCGTCAGCGGCACCCAGCCGGTGGCCACCCTCGTCCCGATCATCTGGGATCGCACCCCGAGCAGACCTGATGCGCCGCACGGACGGCTGCTGGGGCATCTCGCCCACGCGAACCCGCAGTGGCGGACCGCGTCCCCGGGCTGCGCAGCGCTGGCGATCGTGCACGGGCCGCAGGCGTACATCTCACCGTCCTGGTACGCCGCCAAGACCGAACACGGACGGGTCGTCCCGACCTGGAACTACACCGCGATCCACTTCAGCGGACCCGTCACGTTCCACCACGACCCCGAACAGCTCCGTGGCATCGTCACCCGACTCACCGACCGGCACGAACAGCACCGGGAACAGCCCTGGGCTGTGGACGACGCCCCGCCCGACTTCGTGGCCGGTCTGCTGCGGGCGATAGTCGGCTTCGAACTCGCCGTCGCGTCGGTGACGGGGAAGGAGAAACTCAGCCAGAACCGCTCCCCCGCCGACCATGCCGGGGTCATCGCGGGGCTGCGCGGGGAACCCGACGCAGGGTCTGCCGCCATCGCAGACCTCATGCAACCCCGGCCACCTGGGCAGACCTGACCCCGGGTTGGTCCGTGGCCTGCTCGCAAGCAGGGTTGGCGGCATGTCGGACGCCGTACAGGAAGCGGCCGCGTTCCCGCTGGCCAGGTTGTCGAGCCCCTCGTGTCGCGGGAGCACCCCTTGCACAACATTCCGTGTGATCGGGTCGGGCGTCGCTGCTGGTGGCAGTGAGGTGGTGCTCGGGTTCAGCCGGCCTGGTGTTGGTGCCGGCGGGCGATGTCTGGCCGGGGCGGTCCGGTTCGTTAACCGGTCAGGGCGGCGGCCTTGGTCTCCAGTTCGGCGATCTCGGCCTCGACCTGTTCCTCCTTGTCGACCAGACGCCCGTAGCTCATGTCCTTGTGCGAGGATCGGACGCCGGTGGTGTAGCCGTAGATCAGCAGGCGCACCATCAGCCGCGGGGCGTAGGGCGGGTGGCCACGCTTCTCGGTGTAGTCCACAAAGACCGGCCTCAGGTCCAGCACCTCGTCGACCAGGTCCGCGACGAACCGGGCCAGGTGGTCCTCGGGCAGCCAGTCGTCCAGTACGGGCGGGTTGCCCCGGGTCGTGTCACTCCTCGCCAGAGAACCGCTCCCATGCGGACTGGCGCGTGATCCCGAGAGTTTCGCCGATCTTGATCCAGGTGACGCCGCGTCGGCGCAGTTCCCGTACCCACGAGCGCAGGTCGGCCTCGGCCTGGTCGATGTGCGCGGCGACGCGCGGAATGTGGCTCAGCATCTCCCCGTCTGTCATCGACTCCCAGAAGGGCACGCGCGGTTCCGCGGGACCGGCGAGGCTCCCGTCGATGATCGACGTGGCGAGAGCCACGCACTCGTTGCAGATGTACACACCAGGACCAGCGACCAGCTTGTCGACCTTGGTGTTCGGCTTGCTACAGAAGGAACACTGAGCGAGTTCGATCAGGGTGTCAGGCGTTGCCACAGCGCACTCCTAAGATGTCAGGGCGTCCCTGACACCTTAGGGTTGTCAGGGGCACCCTGACAACTGGTGTGCGTGTCCATGAGGAAGCGCTGCGGGCTCTCGGGCTGCGCCCGGTGCGAGCCGAGGCAGTGACCAGCGACGTGGTCGCCGCTGGTCAGGTGGTTGCCCAGGATCCGCCCGATGGCCGGCGAGTCCCCGCAGGCCAGGTCATCAGAAGCAGGCCCGGCGCCGGCCAGCGCGTAGCGGTTGGCTCGACGGTTACGCTCACCGTCTCGTCCGGAGCGCCCGCTCCTCGACCGAGACCCAGCGACGGTCAGTCATGGTCGTGGTGACACGAAAAGATCGTCCGTGTGAGTGTGGACCTGGAGCGGATCGCCGGGCTGCTACGGCAGCGCAACGCCCTTGACGAGCGGATCGCCGCCGTCATCGACCGGCCGATGACGGCCGGGCACCTCGGTGAGTGGATCGCGGCGCACATCTTCCACGTGGAGCTCGAGCAGTCGGCGGTGGCCGCCGCCATCGACGGCCGCTTCGCATCCGGCCCGCTGCGGGGACGAACCGTGAACTGTTCACCGGCCCCGCATCGGCAGCGGCGTCCTCGCGCGGTGGGACCCGCCCGTGGACCATCGCAGCGGTCTACCTGTTCGACGCGCAGCGGCTGCTCGACGAGCTCCGCGCCCGAGGCGTCAGGACGGGAACCGCGGCGAGCGTGCGCGCCGCGCACTGGGAGGCAGCCGAGATCTTCCCACGGGCGAACAGCGAGCTGCTGACGGTCGAGCCGGAACAAGCACGCCTGCTACGCCTGTTCGCGCCGCCGACGGACGGCCCTCGCTGACCATCGCAGGACTTGCCGCCTCACCGGCCCGGCCGGAGCGGCATCGCGGCTGACGTCTGCGGGCCGGTGTGCGGCACCAGCCAAGGTGAGTCGGCCTGTGCCCGTCCGGGCTCGGGCATCACGTTCGCCGCCCCGCTCGCGATGGCCTCGACCAGCCGGATCGCCTGAAGGACAGACAGATTCAGAACGATCTCGGTGCCGGCATCCGCCTGCAACCGCACCGATACGTCCGCCATCGTCACATGCCCTTCGTCGCGAATCTGATCGCCCCCTGTACCGAGGGGGTCATGACAACGCTACGTGGGAAGCCCACGATGACGTCGGGAAAGGTGGCCAGCGGCACTGAACGACCAGGCGCGTCCGGAGCCGCGGGCTCGATCCGGTCGCGATCATCCGCGAAGATGGAAGGCCGGCTTCCATCCGAGGCTGGGACTCCGCGCTCTGGAGGAAGGTGCATGACCGCGCCCCGTCGGCGCCGAGCGGCGACCGTCGAGAAGGCCACTCGTCTTCTCGACGCGACCGAGGAGATCATCCTCCGGGAGGGCTACGCGGCAGTCAGCTCCCGGAGCGTGGCCGCCCGCGTCGCCATCAACGCCCCTCTCGTGCACTACTACTTCCCGACGATCGACGACCTGTTCGTGGCGGTCCTGCGGCGGCGCGCGCAGCGCACAGTGGAGCAGATGGCCGTGGCGCTGGCATCCGCGGAGCCGTTGCGCGCCTGGTGGGAGCTCGTCTCGGATCCACGCGGAACAGCCCTGATCGTGGAGTTCGTGGCGGCGGCGAACCACCGTCCGGCGCTGCGGGCGGAAGTCGGCAAGGTGGCCCGCGAGCTCAGGCGGATGCAGATCGAGAAACTGGCCACGATTCTCGACGAGTACGGCCTCGACGCGGACGAGTACCCACCCGCGCTCGTCGCCGCCACGATCCAGGGCCTCGCGTTCGCGGTGGTGGCGGACAAGTCGACGGGCTACGACACGGCGCACGAGGAGGCCGCGGTCGCCATGACACGCCTGGTGACCCGCCTCGAGGAGAAGCGGGCACGTCGCCCGGGTCGGTAGCAACGGGTGGCTGTCTGGTCCGCAGCGACCAGCCCGTCGGGGTGACGGTGCCCCCCACGCCGGCCTGGTGCGCCACCACGTAGTCGATGGCGTGCCGCGGCTCGCACCCGCGCCCCACGCTCCGCACGGCCGCGGCGCCAGACCGTGGCCGCAGGAGCAACCGCCGCGACAGGCAGAGTCACTGCTGATCCAACTCGGCCACTCCGCACAGCAAACCAGCTACGGAGCAAAGAAAAAATCGTCAGTTTTCGCTGCTTTTTTACTGAGAGCATGGCTATTGTCGCGAGTGGTGACCTAGCGGGCTCGACAGTCGGGGGCGGGGCCGCGGACACGGCGGGGGCGGCGGCGTGCGCGAGGAGCAGGGCCGGTGGGTGACGGTCACGCCGTCACAGTTCCCGCACGAGCGGGAGGCGCTGGAGCACGTCCGGCTCCTGCTGCCGGACGCCGAGCCGTACCGCGCCTGGTCGAACTTCACCTTCACCGCGGCCACCGGGCACATCCGCGAGGTCGACCTGCTGGTCGTCGCCCGCGGCGGCGTCTACCTCATCGAGATCAAGAGCCTGGTCGGCCGGCTGACCGCGTCCGGGTCCAACTGGACACAGCACCGCGCCTCCGGGTCCACCCGGATCTTCGACAACCCGCTGTACCTGGCGAACCAGAAGTCCAAGGAACTGCGGTCCCGGCTCCAGAACGCCGGCAGCGCGAGCAGGACGAAGATCCCGTTCATTCAGCCGGCCGTCTTCCTGTCGAACCCGACGCTGCGGGTCGAGCTCCCCGACCACCAGCTCCCCTGGGTCTTCGGCCCCGAGCGGGACACGCCCGGCCGCACGGCACTGCCGTCGATCTGGTCCGGTCTGCTGGACGCGCCGCTGCGCGACGAGAAGCAGCGGATCACCCCCGCGCTGTCGAAGGAACTGGCCAAGCTGCTGCCGGCGGTCGGGATCGACCGCAGCCGGCGTCACCAGCAGGTGGGCTCCTGGCAGCTGGAGTTCCCCGCGTTCGACTCCGGCCCGACCTGGCAGGACCACCACGCCGCCCACACGCAGGTCGCCTCCGAGCGGCGGCGGGTGCGGATCTACCTCGTCGAGCGGGCCGCCGGCGAGGCCGAGCGGGCGAGCCGGGAGGCGGTCGCCCGCCGCGAGTTCCTCGTCCTGCACGGGATCAACCACCCCGGGATCGTCCAGGTCGACGGGCTGGAGAACCACGAGGCCGGCCCGGCGCTGATCTTCCGGCACCGCCCGGACGAGATGCGCCTCGACCACTATCTCGACCAGTACGGCGACCGCCTCGACGCCGGCACCCGGCTGGCCATGATCCGCGAGCTGGCGGAGACGGTCGCCTACGCCCACGGCCGGCATCTCTACCACCGGGCGCTGGCCGCCCGCAGCGTCCTGGTGGTGCCGCGCGCCGGCCGGGGCTGGCTCTCGCCCAGGCTGATGATCAGCGACTGGCAGGCGGCGGCCCGCGACGCCGGCTCCGGTAGCGGCGCGCCGACGAGCGGGCTGACGACGACGTCCCGCGCGCTGGCGGTGGAGCCCGCGGCCCGGCTGCTGCCGCATCTGGAGCTGGCCACGGCCGGCTATCTGGCGCCCGAGATCGGCGCCCCCTACCCGGACCCGGTCGGCATCGACGTCTTCGGCCTCGGCGCGCTGGCCTACCTGATCCTCACCGGCCAGCCGCCCGCGGACAGCCCGAACGCGCTGAAGGCGCGGCTGGAACAGTCGGGCGGCCTGTACCCGGCGGAGGTCGTCGACTCGCTGTCCGAGGCGGCGAACGAGCTGGTGGCGGATGCGACCCGCCCGCTGCCCGAGAAGCGCTTCGAAAGCGTCCGCGAGCTGCTCGACTGGCTGCTGGAGGTCGAGAAGGAGCTCACCCGGCAGGACGTCCCGGCGGCCACCCCCGGCGACAGCGGCGCCCGCGACGGGGAGGGCGGACCGGCGGACCCGTCCGCGACGGGCCCGTCCGCGACGGAGCAGGCCGAACGGGAGCCCGAGGCGGATCCGCTGGATGCCCAGCGCGGCGACCTGGTCGGCGGCGAGTGGCGGATCCGGGAACGGCTCGGCACCGGTTCGACGAGCCGCGCCTTCCTGGCCCACAACGAGAAGACCAACCGCGACGAGGTCCTCAAGGTCGCCCTCTCCGACGAGCGGGCCGCCCGCCTGGGACACGAGGCGTCGGTACTGGGTCAGCTGAACGACTCCCGGGTGATCCGCCTGGCGCGCCCGGACACGCTGGTCGTCGGCGGGCGCACGGTGCTCGTCCTCGACCACGCCGGCGAGCAGACCGTCGCCCGCAAGCTGCGCGAGGGCCGGCTCTCCGTCGACGAGCTGGAGACCTACAGCGACTACCTGTTCGGCGCGGTCGACTACCTGGACGGCGAGGGCGTCGTCCACCGTGACCTCAAGCCGGACAACATCGTCATCCGCCGCCGGCCGAACCGCACCTACCAGCTGGTCCTCATCGACTTCTCGCTGGCCAACATCTCCGTGCGCGACATCGGCGCCGGCACGCCCCGCTACCTGGACCCGTTCCTCGGCGCCGGCACCCGCACCGCCTACGACGACCACGCCGAGCGCTACGCCCTGGCGGTCACCCTGCACGAGATGGCCTCCGGCGAGCTGCCGCGCTGGGGCAACGGGGGTTCCGACGAGTGGTTCACCGAGGGACCGCCGAAGCTGGCCACCGAGGCGTTCGACCCGGCGATCCGCTCCGGGCTCACCTCTTTCTTCCTGCGCGCGCTCGACCGGGACGCCGGGCGCCGGTTCGCGTCGCTGAAGGACATGCGCGACGCCTGGCAGGCCGTCTTCCGCGCCGCCGACTCCACCCCGCCGGCCCCGAGCATCCATCCGACGCCGGACAGCCGTCCGGCGACCGGTGGCCAGCCGGTGACGGCCGGCCCGGCGGGGCCGCGTCCGGACAGCCCCGCGGGCGCTGTCGACGAGGCGGCCGCCCAGCGGGCCCGCGACCTGGCCGCGGCGGCGGCCACCGCAGACACGCCGCTGGAGGCGGCGGGCCTGTCACCGCGGGCCGTATCGGCCGCGCACCGCCTGAACGCGACGACCGTCGGCGAGCTGCTGGCGCTCGGTTCCAAGGAGATCATCGGCCTGCCGGGAACCGGCGCGAAGACCCGCCAGGAGCTGCAGTCCCGGATCCGGCAGTGGCGCCGCGCCCTCGCCGCGGCCCCGGCCGCCGCCCTCGCCGCACCCGCCGTCATGCCGGCCGAGCCGGCGCCGGCCGGGCAGCAGGCGGACGGCGCGGCGGCGGATTACGCCCGCATGCCGGTCGAGGTCATCGCGGGCCGGCTACTCCCCCGCGCCCTGTCCGGCGGGCGCCGCGCCGCCGAACGCGGTGCCGCCGAGCGTGGCGCCGCCGACCGGGGTGCCACCGACCGGGGTGCCACCGAGCGCAACGCGACCGAACGCGAGGCGACCCGCCTGCTGCTCGGCCTGCCCGACGCCGCGGGCGCGCTGCCGGACGTGCTCCTGTGGGCGCCGCAGCAGCAGATCGCCGAACGGGTCGGGGTGACGGCGGGCCGGATCGCGCAGGTGCTGACCGCGCGGCGCAGGGCCTGGCACGCCGACGGCGCCGTCCGCTCGGTGCACGACGAGCTGGTCGAGATCCTCGGCGACGCCGGCCGGGTGCTGGGCTTCGACGAGCTGGTCACCGCGGTGCTCGCCCGCCGCGGCAGCGACGGCCGCCGGTCCCCGGCCGAGCGCCGCGCGTTCGCCGGCGCCGCGGTCCGCGCCGCGCTGGAGACCGTCGACCTCGACTCCGAGCCGCGCCTGGCCCGCCGCAAGTACTACGAGCGGACGCTGGTCGCGCTGGAGGCCGTCGAGGACGACGGCCCGCTCACCCCGGCCGCACCCGCCCTCTTCGACTACGCCATCGCCCTGGGCAAGGCAGCCGACCGGCTCGCGCGGGCCGAGGAGCTGCCCGCCCCGGCGACCGTGCTGCGGGAGCTGGCCGCCGTCCGCTCCGCACCCACCGCCACCGCCGCCGACGCCGACGCCGAGGGCCCGGCGGACGCCGGCGCCGAGCCCGCCACCGCCGCGACCGTCGACGGGCTGGCCGGGCTGCCGGCGCTCGACCAGCAGCGCCTCGTCCGGCTGGCCGCCGCCGGGTCGCGCACCGCCGCCGCCAACGCCCGCCTGGAGATCTACCCGCGCGACCTGGACCTCGTCCGGGCACTGCGCCTGGCCCAGGCCGGCGTGCTGCCCGCCCTGCCGACCGCCGTCCCCGGACCGCTCGGCGGGACCGACGAGCGGCCCGACCGTCCGCTGCTGGAAATCCCGGCCATCCACGAGCGGGTGCAGACCCGCTTCCCCGGCCTCGCCACCGAGCTGCCGACGCACCCGGCGCTCGACCGCGCCCTCACCGCCGCCGGGTTCCCCCTCGAATGGGACGCGGCCCGCGAAGGCTATGTGCCGCCGCACGGCCTGCTCTCCTCCACCGGACTCGGCTCCCGGGCGACACCGGTCGTCCGCCGGCCCACCGGCCTGAGCGGCCCGTCGGCACGCACGGTGTTCGACCGCCCCGACCAGGCGGCCGCGGCACTCGCCGAACAGCGACTCGACGCCGCAGCCGAGGCCGGTGGCTTCCGGGCGCTCACCGTCCGGCGCAACCACTACCTGGCCGCCCGCGCGGAGCTGACCAGGCCGCACCGGTTCGCCGCCGAGCCGGTGGACGTCGCGGCCGTGTTCCTCGACGCCCTGCACGCCGAGGTCGACCCGCGACCCAGGCCGACCTGGGCGACGATCCTGCGCGCCGACGCCGCCGAACCCGGCAGCCGCGCGGCCACCAACCTCGCCGAATACGTCCGGGCAGCCTGGGACCGCGCCGCGCCACGGCTCGCCGACCTGGTCGACGCCCACGCCGGACGTACCGGCGGGACCGCCGCACCCGCTGGCCGCGCAGACGAGCCCGGCGCCCGGCCGGCGCCACTGCTGCTGCACGACGCCGGCGTGTTCGGCCGCTACGACGGCCGTGGGCTCGACGTCCTGTTCGCGCTCGCCGAACGGGCCCGCGCCGGCGGCCGGCCGGTCTGGGTCCTGTGCCCGACGACCGAGCCGACCCGGCCGCCGCGGCTCGACGGCGCCCTCGTCCAGCTCGTGACCGAGAGCGAGTGGGTGGCCCTGCCGGACGCCTGGGTCACCAACCGGCACCGCGCCGCCGACGGGGAGACCGGCACCGCCGGAAAGGCGTCCTGACCGATGGCTGGACGCGCCCCGGGGCGCGCGGGGCTTCGCCGTTGCCGGATGTCCGTCGACCGAGGGCCGGACTGGGCCCGAATTTTCGCTGAGTGGGTGGGGGAACGTTTGTGATCGATCGGGTGGCGCTGCTCAAGGACGCGCAGCGGCAGGTGAAGGCGCTGGAGAAAGACCTGCGCGCCCAGGTCGACGAGCTCCCCGAGGTCGGAACCCGGCTGCGGGCCGAGTACGACCGGGCCTTCGAGGTCGGCCGGACGGCGGCGACCTGGTCGGCGTGGCTCGGCGAGCGCGTCACCCAGGCGGCGGCCGCCTGGGTGCTGGGAACCGTGTTCGTCCGCTTCTGCGAGGACAACGGACTGATCAACGACCCGTTCCTGGCCGGCCCGACAACCGCCCGCCTCACCCTCGCCGAGGAGCGGACCGAGGACTTCTACCGGCGGAACCCCGCCAAGACGGCCCGCGATTGGCTGCTGGCGGGCTTCGGCGAGATCGCGAAGGTGCCCGTCGGCGCCGGCCTGTTCGACCAGCGGCATAATGCCCTGTTCCAGATCCCGCTCACCCACGACGCAGCCAAGAATCTGATCAGCTTCTGGCGCCGCCGCACCGAGGCCGGCACGCTGGTCCACGACTTCATGGGCGATGCCTGGGACACCCGCTTCCTCGGCGACCTGTACCAGGACCTGTCGGAGGACATCCGCAAGAAGTACGCCCTGCTCCAGACCCCGGAGTTCGTCGAGGAGTTCATCCTCGACCTGACGTTGACCCCCGCCATCGACGAGTTCGGCTACGACGTCGTCAAACTGATCGACCCAACCTGTGGCTCCGGCCACTTCCTGCTGGGCGCGTTCCACCGCCTGCTGGCTGAGTGGGAGAAGAATGCGCCCGACCGGGACGTGTTCGAGCGAGTCAAGCTGGCGCTGGACGCCGTCCACGGAGTGGACATCAACCCGTACGCAGCAGCAATCGCCAAGTTCCGGCTGGTCATCGCGGCTCTACGGGCAGCCGGGCTGACCACGCTCGATGCAGCGGCCGGCTACACGTTCCCGCTGCACGTGGCCGTAGGCGACTCTTTGATCAAGCACCGCCAGCTCGACCTGTTTGGTCAGGACTGCGACGAGCTCGCCGAATTCACCTATGCCACCGAGGATCTCGCCGACCACCCCGGCCTTCTCGAAGACGGCCGCTATCACGCCGTCGTCGGCAACCCGCCCTACATCACCGTCAAGGACAAACAACTTAACGCGCTGTACCGGGATCTGTACAGCGCTTGTACGGGAACATACCAGTTGACGGTCCCTTTTACCCAGCGCTTCTTCGAGCTAGCAAGGACCGCAGGCACGGACGGCCGAGGCGCCGGTCGCGTCGGCGAGATCGTTGGCAACGGCTTCGTGAAGCGCGAGTTCGGCAAGAAGCTCATCGAGAGATTCTTTCCGTTCCAAACCGAGTTGACTCATGTCATCGACACTTCGGGCGCATATATTCCGGGCCACGGCACACCGACCGTGATCCTTGCTGGCCGGTGCAACCAGTGGAAGCGGACTGATACCGTTCGAGCGATTCTCGGCATCCGCGGCGAACCAGGTGTACCCGAAGAAGCTAGAAAAGGACGCGTATGGCAAGCCATCGTCGCTCAGTTGGACGCGCCAGGATCCCAGAGTGAATGGCTAAGTGCCGTTGATCGCCCGCGCAAGGACTTCGCGGTCTACCCGTGGGTGCTCGGCGGCGGCGGTACGTCAGACCTAGTCGAGATACTCGAAGAAGGCACCAGAAAACTCGCCGAGATGATCTCACCACCAGTCGGACGGGCGATCCGTGCTGGCGCAGACGAAGCGTTCGTCCGCCCAGCGAGACTGACTGGCTGGCCACGGCACGACGCAGAGATCCTCAAGCCCCTCATGATCGGCGAGGTCGTCCGTGACTGGGCGTCGAATCCGAACGAAGTTATCTTCTACCCCTACGCCAAGAACGCTGCCGCGACGCTGCCGACGCTACTGTGGCCGCTGCGTCATCTTCTAGAAGAACGTCGCACGTTTCAGGGGATCATGGCCGACGCCGGCCTCACCTGGTGGGAATACATGCAACACACAGCGTCCGCCTATACCACCCCCTCCTCGATCACCTTCGCCTTCGTTTCTACACACAACCACTTCGTCCTGGATCGCGGCGGGAAAGTGTTCAACCGGTCGGCACCGGTGATCAAGCTTCCGATGGAAGCGTCACAGGAGAAGCATCTGCGGCTGTTGGGGGTGTTGAACAGCTCAACGGCGGGCTTCTGGCTCCGGCAGGTCAGCTACCCCAAAGGGGGGGATCCGATCGGCCAAGATGGGGCCCGGGTCAGCGCTGAAGCATGGTCGGATCGTTACGAGTTCACCGGGACCAAGCTGCAGGAGTTCCCGTTGCCGGCGGGGTATCCGTTGGAGCTGGCACGGAAGCTGGATGGGCTGGCGCAGCGGCTCACGGCGGTAAGCCCGACTGCCGTGGCCGCGGAGAGCATACCGACGCGGCCCCGGCTGGCGGCGGCGCAGGCCGAGTGGGCGTCCACCCGTGCACGGATGATCGCGTTGCAGGAGGAGCTGGACTGGCAGGTGTACCGGCAGTACGGGCTACTCTCCGACGAGCTGATCCTGCCGACGGCTGAGGTTCCCGAGATCAGGCTGGGTGAGCGGGCGTTTGAGATCGTGTTGGCGCGGAAGATCGCTGCCGGCGATGAGACGTCCGAGTGGTTCACGCGGCACGGCTCCACCCCGATCACAGAGTTGCCCGCGCGCTGGCCGACCGAGTATCGGGCGTTGGTGGAGAAGCGGATCGCCGCCATCGAGGCGGATCGGAACATCGGGCTGATCGAGCGGCCCGAGTACAAGCGGCGGTGGGCGACCGAGGGCTGGGACAAGCTGCAGGACGCGGCCCTGCGTGACTGGCTGCTTGATCGGATGGAGGTGCGTGAGCTGTGGTTCGCCGACGTCGACGGCATGGTCCAGCCGCGGCTGTGGACCACCGGGCGCCTCGCCGACGAACTGGCAGCGGACGCGGACTTCGTGGCCGTCGCCGAGATCTACCGCCCCGGTGAGGAGCTGACGAAGGTCGTCGCCGGCCTCGTCGAGAACGAGCACGTGCCGTTCCTCGCCGCGCTGCGCTACAAGGACTCCGGCCTGGTGAAGCGGGCCGACTGGGAGTCGGTGTGGGATCAGCAGCGCGCCGAGGACGCCGCCCCCGACGAGGAGGCCGCGAAGAGGATCCGCGACAGGATCCCCGTCCCGCCGAAGTACGCGCAGGCGGATTTCCGCAAGCCGTCCTACTGGCGGGCCCGTGGGAAGCTCGACGTCCCCAAGGAGCGGTTCATCTCTTACCAGCCGGCCGGGCCGGACAACGACCCGACGCTGCTGATCGGCTGGGCGGGCTGGGATCACCGCGAGCAGGCTCAGGCGCTGGCCACGCTGATCGTCGAGCGACAGGACAACGACGGGTGGGGCGCCGACCGGCTCACCCCGCTGCTCGCCGGTCTGCGCGAGGTGATGCCCTGGGTCCGCCAGTGGCACAACGAGGTGGACCCGCTCTACGACGGCTCCCCCGCCGAGGTCTACGACGCCTTCCTCGCCGAGGCGATGGGCCGGCACGCCCTGACCGCCGACGCCCTGACCGGCTGGCGCCCGCAAACGGTCACCCGCGGACGACGGGCCACAAAGTGACGGGCCCGAAAGTTACGATCCGGACACGGATGGCGGCCGGGCCACCCGCGCCCCCGCACACGCACGACCTGACCCGAGGTGCCGCATGACCAGCCCGTCGTCCCAGCCGCTGCTGCGCGAGGTCATCGACATCCCGGTGCGGACGTCCGACAGCGACTTCGTCCTCAAGCTCACCGAGGGCATCAGCGACGCCGCGACCCTGCGCAGCTACGTGGTGACCGACCGGCTCGTCGGGAACTTCGACGAGGCGCTCGGCCTGATCGCGCAGGCGGCGAGCACCGGGACGTCCAAGGGTGTCTACCTGCACGGCTCGTTCGGTTCCGGCAAGTCGCACTTCATGGCGGTGCTGCACGCGCTGCTGCGCGGCGAGCCGGCGGCCCGGACGCTGGACGACCGGCTGACGGACGTCATCGGCAAGCACGACGCGGAGCTGGCCGGCAAGAAGTTCCTGCTCGTCCCGTTCCACATGCTGGGTGCGAAGTCGATCGAGCAGCGCGTACTCGGCGGCTACGCCGACCATCTCCGTGCGCTGCACCCCGGCGCGCCCATCCCGGCGGTGCACCGGGCCGAGGCGCTGCTGGACGAGGCCCGCAGCGTGCGGGCCAAGGTCGGCGACGCGACCTTCCTCGCCGAGCTGAACCGGGCCGGCGCCGCCCCCCCCCCCCCCGCCCGCGCCCCC